>CAZJLG010000178.1:0-3707 GCA_964546665.1 uncultured Candidatus Bathyarchaeia archaeon | reverse complement strand
ATGCTATTGGTATCAGTATCATTGTTCTTGTCACTAATCTTTCTTGTTTCTTTACAACATTAACATCTTGGTTTCTGAAGAGAGCAACTCCAGAAACTACGAGGATTATGTCCCAGAGGATAATGGGTATCAAATAGGCCCAGCCGACGGCATGAACCAAATAGGGAACCGGGGAGCCTATCACGTTGAGCAAAAAGAAGATGGCTCCAACTTTGGTGGCAAATTTGGGACCGCGTTTAGCTGCTAAGGTGGCGTATCCTGCCTTCAGATCTCCCTCTAAACTCAGAACGTCCCGCAATATGTTTCCGCCGATGCTGCCCATGCTCATGAACGACAAAGAGAAGGAAATAATTGTGATTGTTCCCCTCAGGGCGGCTTCGCCATAAACAAAGGATGTTCCGATGAGGAAGCCCATGAGAAAGCTGCCAAAGAAGCCAGCAGACTTCTTTATGAGCTTCGAGTATAGAAGCAGAAGAGCCGTGTCCATGAGGGCAAGAGCAAAGCATAGCCAGTTGAGTGCAAGGGATGCTGCTAACCCGATTGTGAAAAGGATTACGGCTGCCAGAAGAGCGTGCCACGGCGCTAAAGTTTTTGACGGAATAGGTCTGTTCTGTTTGACGATGGCGTCTGATTCTTGGTCGACGTAGTCGTTGAAGGCGAAGCCTCCTGAGCTGATGCATATCGCAGACAGAATAACCAGCGGCAGCACCCACTCGTTTTTTGGCAGTCCTCCTTGCAGGGCAAATATTGTTAAAACTGAGAGACCGCCAGTCATGAGCCAGTAGGGCGGTCTAAGTAGCATAAAAACGGCTTTTAGCCTAGTTTTCAACGAAACCATTTAAATCGAGCCTAGTATTTTCCTGAGCTTATTAATTTTTTCAGTCCTTCCTTTAAGCTGACTTGGGGTTTCCACTGCAGCTTTTCTGCGGCTTTTCTGTTGTCTGCTAAGGTTATGTCCATGTCTCCTTCCCATGCTTGACCGCCCGTGAAACTAACCTCAACATCCTTCAATCCCAGAGCTTCAATCATCATTTCGGCTAACTCCGCCACGGAAGTTGTGGTTCCTGTGCCCACGTTGAAGGCTTCTCCTGGGGCTTCAGGGGAAGTCGCCGCCTTGAGTAAGATGTCAATCATGTCTGAGATGTACACGAAGTCTCTGGATTGTCTGCCTGTTCCCAAAACCTCCAGCTTCTTGGGGCTCTTCTGCAGTTTTTTCAGAAAATCGTACATGACTCCGTGGCAGTTTGGACCATAAACGTTGAAGATGCGGAGCCTAACAACCTCCAGCCCATAGGTTGCTTGATGGAACTTGCAGCAGTCTTCGCAAAGCAGCTTTGACAACCCGTAGAAGGCGATTGGGTTTGTGGGGTACGTTTCGGGTGTTGGTCTCTTCTCTGGATTGCCGTAGACTGCACAGGAGGAGGCGAAGACTACTCGGGTGTCGGTTTTTCTTGCTGCTTCAAGAACATTCAGTGTTCCGATTACGTTGATTTCGCTGTCTTCCTGCGGGTTTTTCATGGAAAAGGGGACGCTTGTTTGGGCTGCCAGATGAAAGATGACTTCGCTGTTTTTTGTTGCTTTCTCCAGCGCTGCTGGGTCTCTGATGTCTGCCTTCACGAAGTTGAGTCCTTTGTCTAGTAGGTCTTCTATGAACTCCATTTTTCCTGAATACAGGTTGTCGACGACGGTTACTTTGGTGCCCTGCTCTAAAAGTGTCCTGCAGAGGTTAGAGCCCATGAAGCCTGCGCCGCCAGTGACAACAACTTCCTTATTCTCCAAGCCTTTCAAAGGTGATTCCCCAGATTTGTGACTGCAAAGTAAGGGGATTACTCATTACTTAAGTTTTTCAAAAAAACCAGCCGATTTCTAACAATAAAGGGCGGGTCTGCGGGTTTCGTGTTAGGCTTGGATTGCTTCGATTGAGTAGTTGAATCTGGTTCCTGTGTATTCCCAGCTGTTCGCTGTTTGGTTGAAGGTGTACAGTTCAAAGATTATTCTGTTGCTTCCGGGCTGGTCTATGCTTATTGTCACCGGAGACTCCCATGTTTCTTCGTTTGCCAGCGTCTTGTTGAAGAGGTCTATGGGTTCGGCTGTGCTCGGGTCTTCGGTGGAGGTTCCGTCATCTAACTTGACCTGCACTGAATAGTCTATGGTTTTGTCGTTCTGGTTTTCTATGCCGACCCATAATGTGAAGGTACTGTTTGTTCCCAGAATCACGGTTTTTGGGTAGTTGTCTGCCCGTTTTTCTGAATCAAGTATGTACATGGCTGTGAACTTTTCTGTTTCTATGGGTTCCAGCAGAATCGTAGAGACTAGGAGGGCGCTCATGATTACGATGGCTACCAAAATTGTGATGATTACTATTTTTTCTTCGCTGCTTTTTTTGGAATCAGATTTTGTGCCCTTCTCGGTTCTTTTTATCTTCTTTTCCATGAAGCCCTTATGTCCGTCACTCAACCCTGTTGCCTCCCATGAAGAAGACGCGAATGTCTCTTTTCATTGCTCATCATATACTTATGCTTACATTTAGGCTTGTCCCAATAAAAGAATTCTGAGAATTCGTCCTCTGCCCTTGCTGCGTTAGATGAATTCGTTGTAGACTTCTTGCAGTTGGCGGACGTTCTCTGTCCACGTGAACCTGTTTTCAACGTTTCTTCGGGCTTCCTCGCCGATTGTTGTCCTCAACTTTTCCTCTGACAGCAGCTTCGAGGTCGCCTCAGCCATTGCTTCCGTGTCTATGGGCGGCACAAGAACCCCGTTTTTCATGTGGTTGACTATTTCGGGTGTTCCTCCCACCTTTGTTGCTATGACTGGCACTCCGCATGCCATGGCTTCCAGCAGAACCAGCGGCAGTCCCTCACCTGAGGCGGAGGGCAGCATGAAGATGTCTGCGGCGTCATAGTATAGGGGCAGCTGCTCGTCTGGGACGAAGCCTGCTAGTTTGATGTTTTGGCTGATTCCCAGCTCTTTTATGCGGTCTTCTACGAGTTTTCTGCTTGGACCTTTTCCTGCAACAACAAACAGCACGTCCGGGTGCTTCTGTGCCACTTTGGGGACAGATTCTATGAGGGTGTCTAAGCCGTTTTTGTAGACGAGTCTGCGTACGCTGAGGACAATTTTTCTGTTGTTGGGCAAACCCAGCTTTTTTCTGCTTTGGTTTTTGTTTGCTGGGCGGAAAAGGTCGGTGTCTACTCCATTGTATATGACGGAGGTTTTTGTTTTGTCTGCGCCTAGCCGTAGAACGTACTTTTTTGTTTCTTTGCTGACTGTGGTGATTCTGTCTGCGTGTCTGAGAACGGATTTGCCTATGACCATGTCGTTGAGTTGCTCGACTATGTTGAGGAAGGATTTGTAGTCTATGAAGGTGTTGTGCTGCGTCACTATGAAGGGTTTTTTGAGTTTTTTTGCCACCATCCCAGCCATGTATGATGCCATGTAGACGTGCCCGTGCGCATGTACTATGTCACATTTGCCTATGAGATGTGTAAACATCTTGTAGGCTTTGAAGGAGATGATGGGGTACGGCACTCCGAAACGTTTCGCAACATTCAGAGAGGGATAATGGTGGATGGTTATGCCTTTGAGGGGATTCATGTTTCTTCCCTCATATTTGCTCGTCAAAACATCAATCTGGTACCCCATTTCTGTCAATCTTTTGCTCTGCTCATAGGATACCTGCTCTATGCCTCCCTTGTGGGGCGGAAAAT
>CAZJLG010000177.1:0-3711 GCA_964546665.1 uncultured Candidatus Bathyarchaeia archaeon | reverse complement strand
TCTTCAGTTCACTATTCAAAAGCAGTTCTATATCCATTCTCGTAACTGCCATCCTATTCCTCTTTGCGTTTGACATAATCCAGTTTTTCGTTGCCAGCCTTGCCCAGATTGAGCCGTGGTTTATGCTATCTTATGGAGGACAAATAATCGGAAACATATTGACTGTGCCTTACCCAGCGCACAAGGTTGTAACCAGCTTTGGTCCTGGAGGCGGCGCAGGACCAGACATAGGAGGATTCTCTATGACAACATTCAATGTGCAAATCCCGGAAGGTCTGGCAATTATAGGAATTTACTTCATAGTCACCGCAATTTTGGGTTTGGTGCTCTTCGAAAGAAAGGAGTTTACAGGATAACTAACCCAAGAATTTGTAGACACACAGGAAGTCTACTGATTTGATTGTTTAAAAAATAAAAAATTTAAAAATGGATAATGGGTATTTGACGCTGAATTAGCTACATACGTGACAGCTTCGGCGTCTGGCTTAGGCTGTGTCGATGTACTTGTTGGCTTTAGGTATTTCTTCGGGCAGTCCTCGTCGTTTGCGTATGCCAGCTATGACTTCCATTGAAATGCTTTCAGGAACTTTCTCCCAGTGATCGAACTGCGTCTGCCAGAAGGCGTGACCAGAAGTTGCACCTCTCATGTCAGCGGAGAGACCGAAAGTCTCAGAGACTGGAATGAAGCCTGTGACGTTAGTTACAGGGCCCTTCTGCTCTGAAGAAGTTACTCTTCCTCTCTTCCGGGTTATTAATCCCGTTACGTCGCCAACAAACTGGTGCGGAACTGAAACGCCGATCTTGTAGATGGGCTCGATGAGAACTGGCCTAGCTGTAAGGAATGAGCCCCAGAAGGCCCTCTTCATGGCTGGCATAATCTGGGCTGGTCCACGGTGCACAGGGTCCTCGTGCAGTTTTGCATCTAGGAGCGTTACTTTGACTCCTCTTATTGGCTCATCACAGAGGGGACCATTTTTGGCTGCCCACCTGAAACCTGAGTTAACTGTCTCTTTTACTTCTCTGAGGTATTGGATACCTTTAGTCATGTCCACGAGAATGTTTCTGTGTTCTTCTAGAGCCCAAACGTTTTTGGCTTCTTGAGCCGACCAACCTGCCTCCTCACGTAAAGTGGTGTTGATCCGCTTGTTACCCATTGCCTCAAACAGGGAACCCTTCTCCATCAAGTCAATAACCTTTTGGTCAAGAGGCTCCACTTGAAGCCAGAATCTGCTGTGCTTGTTGGGGCTCTTTGCCATAGCTACAACACCCTGCTGGGATGCAGTTTCCCTGTAGACGACCAGCGGCTGAGACGTAATAAGCTCTAAGCCTCCGCCGTATTCTTTAAGGAATTTGACGGCAATCTCAAGGTGGAGTTCACCCATTCCGCTGAGAAGATACTCGCCCGTTTCTTTGTTAATTTTAGTAACCAAGTTCGGATCGTCAATGGCTAATCGGTCCATCAGTTCAATGAGGCGCGGCAGCTCTCGGGGATATTTAGGTTCTATGGCAATGGTGATGACTGGCTCAGAAACGTACTGGATGTTCTCGAAGGGAACCATCTCGTCCTTGCCGTCCATGCTTACAAGGGTTTCTCCTGCCCTAGCAAGATCCAATCCCAGCACCGCAGCTATGTTTCCGGCGCCTATCTTGCCAACAACCTCTCGGTATGCGCCCATATACATGGAGACCTGCTGAACACGGTAATCTTTCTTTGCGCCCACCAAATAAACGCGGTCGCCCTCGTTGATGCAGCCTGAGAAGCAGCGTCCTGTCGCAACCAGTCCTGCGTGAGGGTCCATCATGGCTGAAGTTAAACAGATTACTGTGGGTCCATTCTCGTCACAGTTAATCATAGCCTTTCCAATCTTGGAGTCTGCCTCGCCCTTCCAGACTTTTGGAACACGATACTTCTGGGCAACTACAGGATTTGGAAGATTCATGACTGCCATGTCCAGTATTGCAGTGTGAAGTGGAACAGTTTCTGCAAGTTGTTCCTCGGTTCCATTATTGTAAGCGTCCACAACATCGCTGAATTTTATTCCCTTCTGCTGGGCAATGTCAAGAGTGAAGCCCCATTTGTGCAGGGCAGAGCCGAAGGCTACTGTTCCTTTGGTTGCGTCAACTTTCCAGTGTTCCTTCTGTTCTTTTTCTCCGTACAATGAAATCAGGTTGTTGAAGTCCCTGATTATTCTGAGAAGCTTTGTTTGCATCTGCTCTGCGCTAAGTTTAAGCTCTTTAATTAGACGGTCAACCTTGTTGATGAACAAAACAGGTTTCACTCTTTCGTTAAGGGCTTGACGGGTGACAGTCTCTGTTTGAACCATCACCTCTTCGACGGCGTCTACAACTACGACGACTCCGTCGATGGCTCTTAGGGCACGTGTCACTTTGCCTGTGAAGTCTACGTGTCCAGGCGTGTCTATGAGGTTGACGACATGTGATGTGCCCTCGATCTCGTGGAGGAGGGAGATGTTTGCTGTTTTGATGGTTATTCCCCGTTTCTGTTCCTCCTCAAGATAGTCTAAGGCTCTTGCGGCTCCAGCGATTTTAGGTGAAAGGAGACCCGCTTCGGCTAAAAGGGAATCAGACATTGTTGTTTTGCCGTGATCTATGTGTGCGATTATACCTATGTCCCTGATGTCCTCTTTTTTGCTCATGAGCTTTACGATGTCTTGTGTCTGCCTAAATTTGGGCACCTTATTGATTCTCCTGATTGTTAATGGACAGCAAGCTAGAATAGACGCTAACCTATTAACCTTACGATGAAGGCTCTGAGACAAAGTTCATCCAATAGGACAGAGGACATGCCAGTCTACGATTAGACTCTTAACAAAGCGTATACGAAAACCTGCTTCGGCTCCCTTCAACTGAACATTATTATTTCTTCTTGTTGTTTGGATAGCTGATGACCGAATATTCTCTGCATTCCGAAATTAAACGCTGGTACATGACTTCAGGGGATGAACTTGAGGTTAAAGTAGATGACTTCATAATTGATGTCCTTAGAGGCAAGCTTCTAATCGAAATTCAGACAGGAAACTTTTCTGCCATCAAAAACAAACTAACCAAACTGCTTCGAAACAACAATCAGGTTCGGCTGGTTTACCCCATTGCCCAACTGAAATGGATAGTCCACGAAACGGGGTCAGGCGAATTTGTTAGAAGAAGAAAGTCTCCGAAGAAGGGAAAAGTAACTGAACTATTTTATGAGCTGGTTCATGCGCCCAGCCTGATTAGGGACAAAAACTTTTCGCTTGAGGTTTTGCTTATTGAAGAAGAGGAGATAAGATGCAGTGACGGCAGAGGAAGCTGGAGAAGAAGAGGAGTCAGCACTAAAGACCGCAAGTTATTGAAGGTATTTGACAGAATCGTTTTTGAGGACAGCAGAGACTTTCTGGAGTTTATACCCGAAGAGTTGGATGGATATTTCACGAACAAAGTTTTGGCGCTAAAACTGGGAGTTTCTGTCAGGTTAGCCCAAAAAATCACTTACTGCCTCAGAAAAATGGGTACAATATATGTTGCTGGCAAGAAACGTAAGCAATTATTGTTCAAAGTTGCCTAATCAGTGCTTCTTGAGGTTAAGGCTATCAGATTTGTGCTCTAGAGAAAAGGTAGGTGCCCAACCCAATCATCAAAACGTTGAAGCCAGCAACCACCCCCAAGCTGATCAGCCAGCTAACTGAAGCAATCAAAGGCGTTCCAGCGCCT
>CAZJLG010000176.1:0-3761 GCA_964546665.1 uncultured Candidatus Bathyarchaeia archaeon | reverse complement strand
TTTTCTCTCCAGTTTGTTTCTATCATCGGCAACGACCCGAACTCGTCTGTTTTCTTGCCTATTCCTGCTTTCAGATGGAACTCGGCTATGATTTTTGCCATTCTGTCAACAAGTTTTTTGTCAACTTTTCCTTCCTCAAGAAGCCGAGTCATAATCTTTTCTTCAGAAATCCTCTTCATCTTCACCGCATACTCGATGGCTTCTCCTTCGCCGCCAACTTTGATGATGTCTGATTTGGTGATTGGAACAACCTCAAGGTACATGTCCCCACATAACCGCCTATTGAGCTCCACCTCTTTCTCACAGAAGACCCGCCTCTTCTCAAGGGTTGAAAAATCTAGGAACCCAAAGTTCACAGCCTTTTTTATCTTGTAAACAAAGTTTCTAGTCAAGAAGACGAAGGATATGTGAGTCTGTTTCAGCTCAATTTTTCCTGTATCTTCATCATAGGCTTCAGGCTTCATCAGAGCCTCTACAACCTGCTTCTGATCTGTCAAGCTCTCTCCCAACCCAATTCTTTCACGTTTTCATATTCTATTGAATTGGTCTTCAATATTGATTTTGTTGTTACGACAGATGGTTCTAGCTCAACAGAAACTTTAGCGAACTGTACCCAGCTGTGTTCAAATTGCTTCTTCCCTCTTCATCCTGTGACCATCTTGATATGGCACTTTTTTCTTTTCGCCATAAAGCCTTAAATATCCTGCTTGTTACTGACTTGACGATAGAAATGCCAAAATGGGGCTACTCAATAACGGACATGGAACCCGAGAAGATGGCGAAAGCTAGCGGACGCGAGCTAAGAATCTCACACAAACACGCAAGAGAAGTATGCAAAACAATAAAGGGAATGTATCTAGATCAAGCAAAAGACTTCCTTCATCAGGTTATCCAAAAGAAGAAAGCAGTTCCTTTCCGTAGATTTAACAAACACGTTGGGCATCGCCACGGTTTAGAAAAAGCCTTCGCCGGCAGATACCCTGTCAATGCAGCACAACAAATATTGAAGGTGCTTGAAGGCGCTGAGGCGAATGCAGAATTTAAAGGTCTTGACATGGAGAGGCTTCGAATAATTCATGCTTCAGCCTACCCTGGAATGAAGATAAAACGGTTTATTTCCCGAGCCTTTGGGCGGTCATCGCCGAAGTTTAACACCCTTTCTCATGTAGAACTTGTTTTGGAAGAGATGGAGGCAAGTTAATGTCTGTAGTTAAACACTTCATAGAAGATTCAATAAAAAAGACGCAAATTGAAGAATTTTTGCAGAACGAATTTGAACGCGCAGGATACGGTGGAGTAAACATCACAAAAACTCCTCTGGGAACCCACCTAGTCATCTATACCATGCGCCCCGGTTTGGTCATCGGAAGAGGCGGAGAAACCATAAGAGCCCTCGCAAAGGTTCTTGAAGAAAAATTTGAGCTTCCCAGCCCCCAAATTTCAGTGGCTGAAATCGAAATCCCCGAACTCAACGCATATGTTGTAGCGTCACGGATTGCCTCAGCCTTGAAGCGCGGTGTTCACTACCGAAGAGCTGGCTTCTGGGGTCTAACCCAAGTCATGGAAGCAGGGGCACTGGGCGCAGAAGTCATCATCAGCGGCAAATTACGCACTGACCGAGCTCGATACGAAAAATTCAGGACAGGATACCTGCCCAAGAGCGGGGAGCCTCCAAGAAGATACATGCGAAAAGCCGAGCTGCATGTTCAGATGAAACCTGGAATTTTAGGCGTCAAAGTCCAACTGCTCCCCCCTGATGCACAGTTTCCAGACCAAGTGAAAGTAGCTATAATAGAGCCGGAAACAGAAAGAGAAATCATTGAAGAAACTGTAACAGCCGAAATGGAAGTACCCGAACCCGAAGTTCTCCCACCCGAAGAAGAAGCTGCGGTGGAAGAAACGGCAGTGACCGAAACGGAAGTTGCTGAGCCTGAGGTTCTTCCTGTTGAAGAACAACCTGTAACTGAAGAGGCTGTGACTGAACCCGAGGTTCCTGCAAAAGAAAAGAAGGTTTCCACACCAAAAGCTCCATCCAAAGCAGAAAAGAAAGTAGAGCCTAAAACAGCTAAACCCGCACCAGCGGTTGCTGAGGAAAAGAAAGCAGCAAAAACTAAAGTTTCCGCTACCAAAGAAAAAGCGGCGCCGAAGAAGAAGCCAGCTAAAAAGAAAGTAACTAAAACTAAAGTTCCTGAAGTAAAAGAAGAGAAGGCAGCTAAATCTAAGGTTGCTCCTGCCAAAGAAAAGAAGGCAACAAAGAAGAAAGCAGCCAAAAAGGTGACTTCAGCTAAAGAGAAGAAAGAGGCTGAAAAATAAGATGGCAATTTTACGTTTAAAAGAAATTCGAGACATGCCTTCTGAGAAACGGCAAGAAAAGATAAACGAGCTTAGAACAGAACTGGCAAGATTAAAAACAATGGTTAAAGCAGGAGGCTCCATCGACAACCCAACCAGAATACGGGCTCTCCGCAAAACCATTGCCCGCCTACTCACTATTGAAGCTGAAGAAAAAATGGGGACTGAAACAAAATGATGAAGGTCACACCCAGCATAGTCCAGCATGAATTCATCGGCTTGGAGGCAAAGGTGGTTAAAAGCTCAAACCCAACTGTAGTGGGTATATCGGGTAGAGTAGTTGACGAAACCCGAAACACATTTATCATATTACATGATGATAACCGGAAAGTTGTCGCTAAGGATAAATCTGTTTTCGATTTTGTTATGCCAGACGGAACAGTTGTAGAGATAGACGGCAAAGTTCTCATAGGACGATCTGAAGATCGAATAAGAAGACGACCTAGGAGGTTATGGTAAATGTCAGCTATTACAGCAAAAAAACCAAAGAAAACATGTGACGATGTTGACTGTCCCTTTCACGGAGAACTCTCTCTAAGGGGACACACACTGGAAGGAATAGTAGTCAGCGCCAAAATGGAAAAAACCATCATCGTCCGCCGCGACTACTTAAATTATGTATCAAAATTCAAAAGATACGAACGAAGACGCAGCAACGTAGCTGCCCACAGCCCTCCCTGCCTAGAAATCAAAGCAGGCGACAAAGTGAGGTTAGCGGAGTGCCGTCCAATAAGCAAAACAGTCTCGTTCGTTGCTATAGAAAAACTGGAGGATGGATCTAGTGGCAGCAAGAGCTAAGTCCCGTGCTTTCATGGCCAAGGGTGTTGTCGGTCAGAAACCAAAAATTTCCCGAGGACTGCCAAACGGGTCCATCGTAAATTGCGCAGACAACTCTGGCGCTCGAGAGATCAGGCTAATCCAAGTTGTAGGATACAAAGGGCGACTATGCCGTGTTCCGACAGCTTCTGTAGGAGACCTAGTCACTGTCTCAATTAGAAAAGGGACGCCTGACATGAGAAAAAAGATCTTCCACGCTGTCGTGGTTCGGCAAAAAAAACCGTTCCGCCGTGTCGACGGAATGTGGGTTCAATTCGAGGATAACGCAGCTGTCATAATGACTCCAGAGGGTGAAATGCGGGGCTCAGAAATTCGGGGACCCATCGCAAAGGAGGCAGCGGAGAAGTGGCCTAGAATTGCCAGCGCCGCCAGCATCATCTTGTAGGAGATTTAAGAGATGAAGTCAACAAAACCTACTAAACAGAGAAAAAGGCTGTATCAAGCTTCCGTCAATGAGCGGTACAGAAGATTCTCTGCGCCCCTCTCGTCTAAGCTGAAGGAGTCTCATGGCACCAGCTCGGTTCCTGTGAGAAAAGGCGACACAGTTATGATTATGCGGGGAGACCGTAAGA
>CAZJLG010000175.1:0-3775 GCA_964546665.1 uncultured Candidatus Bathyarchaeia archaeon | reverse complement strand
CTGTCCACGTGCAATTTCTGGCGGTTTCAATCGCAATAGCTATGGCTTCTTCCTTGGATATGTTCACTTCTGTGCTGCCCACCCTGAAAAGAGACCAGTCGTCAGTGAGCGACGACAGGAAGCCGTAATTGTCAAAGATTAAGACCACACTTTTTGCTTGAAAGTCGATGTTGTTTGTTGTGTACATAAACTGGATTTTTACGTCGCTTCCTTCATTTGCGATTACAAGCTTCAGGTTGCCCGATGTTTTTTCAGAATCCTCAGTTCCATTAACTGTATCCAACAGGTTTATCATCGCTTCCAAGTATGAGGCATCAGAGTAGGCATAGTATCTGCCAAGAATGCCCTTGGCGACGTCAATTAATTTGCTAGGCTGTAATTGAGAGTAGTAGGGTGTACCTTCAATCGCTGTCAGGAGGTAATAGGACAGACTGCCGTCTCTAAATCTGAGAGTCACATCTACCTTGCTGCTCTCGTATGTTAGACCGTATCCAAAAATCTCCTCAACTAGACCCTCCAAATCAGAGCGGTACTCCACTGTGTTACTTTCTAGGGCGGCAGCATATTTTGTCATGTCAAGATGAACTACGTCGGATAGAAAGGTTAACACTTTGTTGGGTGATGTGCCCCAGGACAACAGCCGTTCATTCTCAGCTGACAGGTCTGCAAAGTCTGCTTGAAGCAACGCATAATCATCGGACAGTTGTTGATAATTTGAGGACAACTGATTAACCGACATGTACTGCGCATACGACACAGCTGACAAAAGGACGACCCCAATCATCAAACCCGCAAAAACGGCTTTCCATGTCAGCGGCATTTTCAGGCTCTTTTTTTGGGTTTCAGGCGGCTCCTCTACGCCCCTCATCGTACACACAGCCGCTTCTCCTAGTCTGGAGAGCTTGTATCTTCCGTCATCCAGTTTAACTAGAAGTTCTCCGAGGTTTTCAAGGTGATAGGTTACATGAGAACTGGAGAGTCCCAGCGTCTCAAGGATTGTTGAAAAGTTTCTTGGTTTATCTGCGAGCAGCCTAAGGATTTTGCGGCGGGCTGGATGACTTAAAGACGAAAACATAAGTGAGTAGGGCTCTTCCTCTCGTGAATTGGGCAAGGCTAAACCACCAAACAATAATGTAGGGAAGTACAACAGAAAAGGTTTTGGTCAAAAAAACTTGAATAAAGTATTATTCAATAAAGTCAAGAAACTGTACATTCAACCAAACAGGTTACTTCTTTGTGAGGTTTTGTTAAGGTTCTTTGAGGGCTTTCCAGACTTGACGGTAGCTGATTATGAAGTAGAACACTGTAAAGGAAACGGTGTAAAAAACAGCCATTAAGGTGGTCATTAAGCCAAGGACAATAAATGTGAGCACTACTGCTACAACAATTCCCGTGTTTGTGAGAAGGAAAAGTGTTACTGTCTTACGGAAACCGTGGGTAGCCTTGAGTTTTATCCATGCTTTCCATGTCAGAAAGTCTCTCAGCCGCAATGGAGCTGAAGAATCTGTTTCCTGTTTTTGTTTACCAATTTCTTTCCGTTGGAGCTCAATAGCTTTTGGCAGCAAAACAATGGAGACTATAAAGGATAAGCCAATCATAGCGAAGAATACAAGAAATTGGTAAAGCAGAGCCGCAACAAACGCAATGACTAAGAGAAAATATACACCACTCACCCCATAGTATGTCGGCTCTTTTCTTCGCCGAGCCTTCACAATACCGAAAATCCCCAAAAAACAAGACAGGGCAATTCCCAAAAAAAGCGCCAAATATGGAGGCTCCATCAGCAGGTCACTCTCCCACAAACTTGATTGACAAGAGGTAAGCCCAAAAACTGGTTCTTAAGCACTTTTCCCCCACAGTAAAGGACTTGTGTGAAAGAAATAGGTAAAGTTTGTGGTGCCCAGGAACTACTGTTCTGGGTTCACTTTTATCAGTTCAGGAATCTGCCCCGCCTTTCCCACAACTCCGCGGTACAGGATGAAGACGCCTTTTACGCCGTCTATGCTTAGGGCTCGGTCTATTCCCTGCCTGATTACGTCGCGAACATCATCGCCCTTAACAATGTTAGCCACAGCCGTGGCAGCAGCATCAGCAACTCCGGCGTCAGCAGCAAAAACGGTCACAGCCTCTGCATCGCCGAAACTGAAAGCGTGACTATACTGTCCCGAGCTTGTGGCTACTCCTATGGGGAATTTTCTTAGCCTGAAGCCCATCTCCCTTGATAAAGGCTCATCACCTGCAGCAAAGCCGATGTCGACGGGCTGGTCTGAAACTGCGGAAACTTCTCCTCCGTTCTCTACTACAGCAACCCTGCATCCAGCATCAATCATATCCTCCACTGCCAAATCAGCTAAGACGCCAGCAACAGCAGCCATAGGACCCACATCCGCCTTCGCCGAAGCCTCAGCCATCAACTGCGCCACTTTCGGTCCCTCCTCAAAGGCTACGGGTTCAAGAGAGTGCAAAAATTGGGGATGTTCTTTGATGTAGGCTTCAAGCTGCTGCCTGTGGTGCTCTAGTGAAGATTTTGCTGTTTCAACGCCGCTTTCTGTGTCTGAGATTATGGTGCAGTTTGACTCTTTGAGGCGGAAAGCCTGTTTAATGAGGTTTTTCTTTGTCATTGTTGGTTACGGTGCTGCTCAACAAGCGTTATGGCTCGGGCTGGACAAGCGTCAACACATAAGCCGCAGGGACTGCCGATACAGGTCTTCTCGTCGAAAACCACAGATTTGTCCTCCTTGAAGGATATGGCGTCCACTGGGCAAAGAGCATAGCATCCGCCGCAGTCAAAGCACTTGTCGTAGTCTACTTCGATGAGCTTCGGAAACTTGACTACCACGCCTTTGTCCCTGAAGGCTTTAACGATCTTCTTTAAGTGAATGGCGGGAACTTCCACCAAGATGTCTCCTCCAAGAGAATTGATGGTGGCAGTCACTATTCTCATAGGGATTCCAAGCTCAAGAATCACCTGCGAAGTTATTGGCTCCTCAACGTTTTCCTCAGAGAATCTTAACAATATTCTGTCCATTTATTTCACCTTCCCCTCAACTTTGCTATATCTTCAGATGTTATGAGACCCACAACATTCTTCTCCCGGTCTACCACAGGCAACGCAGATATGTGATGCTGCGCCAGCGTCCTTGAAGCCACCTCCAACGACTCCTCAGGTCTTATAGTAAACACCTTCTTTGTGATTATATCAACGAGCCTACTTTTTCCTTCAGCAACAGCTCTTGTAACATCCCAAGAAGTCACCATACCCTTGATTGCCCCACTGTTATCGGTTACAACCACATGATTCACTGACTTGGTTATGATTCGCTGCGCAACCGCCTTGATGTCCTCGTCAACGCTGCATGTAACAGCCTCCTGAGCCACACTACTAACCAGAATTATCTCGTCACTTTGCCTCATCGGGTTACAAACCGAGTTTGTCGGCAACGTCTCAGCAGGAGCAGACAAGTAAAAGGTGCCATTTTCTATCCATGACTTCAGCGTCGCAGCAATCTTCTTTGCCTTCTTCAAACTGGAGAGGGAGCTAACCTTAACTTTCCTGTTGTTGATTGTCACCTCACCCGACTTTAAGGTGGCGTAACTGACTTTGCCCAGTTTAGGCCGGTCTCTGCGGGGCACACCATAATCAACAATGTCAGTGAAGATTTCCTCGTCCCGTAATGCAGTCTTCTTGGCTAACCCCTTATTCAGGATGGGGATGGGAACGCCTATGCCAACATAGAGGCTTGTGCCATACTTGGTGAAGGCGCCTCCGCGAATA
>CAZJLG010000174.1:0-3793 GCA_964546665.1 uncultured Candidatus Bathyarchaeia archaeon | reverse complement strand
TAGAGGAAGAACATTAGGAGTGCCCCGCGGTCTTCTCAGATTCCTAGTTCTGAAAATGCTCAGCAAAAAGCCCATGTCTGGAACAGAAATTATTCAAGAAATCGAAACACAAACCAAAAGTTGGAAACCAAGCCCAGGCTCAATATATCCCCTGCTGTCTTGGCTGCAAACGAAGGGATTCACCAAAGAGTTGCCAAGAGACGGAATGGGCTCCAAACGCTATTACTACACAGAACAGGGGAAAAAATTTCTGGAGCAGCAAATCGAAGTAGCAAAAGACTTCATGAACAAAATCGAGTTTCTTGCGCCAATGCTGGTTGGCGGATTTAATCTTGTGGACAGTAACCCAAAGTTGCTGAAGTCAAAGGAATTAGCCAAAAAGTTGGTTAAATTGTTCTTCTCTTTACGTCACAATCTTGACAAGTTATCTGAGGAGGATGCGGAAGAACTTTCTGAGATTCTAGAAGAAAGCTCTGTCAAAATTGAGAAAATTGTTCAAAGGATGCAGAATGGAATATAGTTTTGGTGGTGGATTGGGTGGGTTTGAAATCCAGTTTTATGATTGCTTGGAGGTCTTTGTCCCGAAGGAAAACAAAGAATCTAAGCGCAATATTGGCGGTTACTTTGGGTGTTACGTTGCTTGTGGGAATCACCATAACAACTGACACGCTAGAAAACTCCTTCATAACAAGCATAGTTCAAGGAGAAGGCGAAGTTGACCTAAGAATAACGAACGTCACTCAAGGCGGCTATCTAAGCATCACCGACCAAGAGACCATAAACAGCCTAGTTCCAGACGCGTTAGGCGTGATGCCTGAGTTGTCAACTGACCTTCCCGCATTAATAGCTAGCCAATTTGACCCAAAAATGACCCTTTCAGGGATTCCAACAGATTATCCTAGCGCCTTTGGAACATTTTATGACTGGAAAACCGGAGAACCAATAGACCTAACCAGTCTTTTAGTAGACAACAAAAGCATTTTGCTGTCAAGCGATCAAGCAAAAACCTTTGGACTAACAGAAGATTCCGTATTGCCTGTAACCTTAACTACCGAATTCACCAACCTTTCAGCTACTGTTACTCCACCAACTGTTCCTTTGTCTGGCTGGATAATCAACGCCAACTATACGAGCGCCCCTTTTGTTCTAGACAGCAACGACGCTAGTCTAAGTCTTGAAATTCAGCCAGTTAACTTCACAAGCGTGGTTACAGTTTACACCATTGACTGCCCTTCCCTTAATCTGTCAAACTATTCATACGTCAACGTAACCGCTACAGGAACCCCTAATGCTATTGTTCGGTTGGGCTTCTCCTTAGACAACCAAAGCACCCTTGATGTGGCAAACATGACCAGTGTTGCAGCCCTTGACAACTCCTCTTTCAATTTAAGTTCCTACGCTGGAAGAGTTCTACGAGGCGACGCTTACCTAACACTTGTAAGTTTTGACGGAACCCCAGCAAGCGTTAATATAACAGAAATTGCCTTTGAGACCATAACTCCAAATGGCACCCAAAGAATTCCCATAATCACCTTTACCCCTGAAATCTCCAAAGTAGACCTGAACGTGGTTGGAATCTATGATTCTAACCGTCCCGGAATTGGTTCCCAGTACAAGGGAGGCATAATCCAACTAGAGTACCTTCAGGACTGGCTAAGCCTAAAAGACCCCAAAAAAGAGACAGACCTGATCAGCGCATTTCTAGTGAGCTACAAATCTGACCACTTCATTTTAGAAATAAACCAAGACTTTCTGCGAGATAAACTGAAACAGGTAGAAAACTCGATTCCAGAACAAGTTAACCCACAGACAGGAAAAGAAGAACAACTTTACAAGGTCGCTTCGAACCGCCTCGATTACATTACAGTTGCCGAGTTCTTCATCACATTAATGAGCACAATGCTAACAGCCCTAGGATTCCTAATCACCTTAACAGGACTTCTTCTAATCACCAATGTTCAGTTAATGAGCGTAGAAGACCGAGAATTCCAGACAGGGGTTCTCCGAGCATTAGGAGCTAACCGAGGAAGCATCTTTCAGTCAATAATAATCGAAAACCTGTTCCAAGGAATAATCGGAGGAATACTCGGCTTATTTGGCGGATTAGCCTTTGGCCAAGCCGTGTCAATATATCTGGTAAATTTGTTTGGAACAGGTGAACTCAGTATTCAGCCCATTATTTCTCAGGAAGCAGTTATTTTGGCCGTAATTCTTGGCGTAGTCCTGAGCATAGTAACAGGAATTCTTCCAGCTCTAAGAGCGTCCAGAGTCAAAATTGTAGAAGCTCTCCGCGGACTAAAAGTGGAATTTAAAGAAAAATCAAGCCGAAACTTGGCGGCGCTGGGCGTTCTGATGATTGTAGGCGGAATTATTCTTCTTCTGAACAATGGAATAATCGACAAGTCCACCCAAGTCTTCTGGTCTAGTGAAGGATGGGACACCCTAGCTGAATGGCGATTTCTGATGATGGGCTTCGGCCTACTAACCGGCGGTATGGGCATTGTTCTCTCAAAATTCATAGACCGCGTAAAAGCCTTCAACATAGCAGCAATAACCCTGTGGGTAATTCCATCAGTCCTGTTTGTTGTGGCTATGGGCAACTGGATAACAGACATAACCGGATTATCCCTCGAAATTTTGGTTCTGGGAATTATCGAAATCATGATCGGTTCGATACTGTTTGTTGCGTTGAATCTGCCGATTCTAATGCGCGCTTTACGAGGCGCTCTCATAAAGATGGGAGGAGTAAAAGGCGTAGCACAGATTTCTCCATCCCTAATATCTTCACATATAACCCGCTCAACGTTAACCTTCGCCATTTTTGCTGTCATATTGACTTTAAACGTGCTAGTTGCAACATTGATTCCAACAAGTTTAGGAACTGCAATTCAACTTGAAGAAGATTCCAAGGGCGTTGACATGGTCATCTTTCTGAACAAGCCTGAAGCAATAATCCCTGGCACAAATTATACAAGTGAACTCTACAAGCTTGACGATCGGATAACAGATGTAATTGGCTTTAAAACTTTCAGTCCAGGTCAAGATTACACAAAATATGTGTCATTAACCGATCCCACTTCTCCAGATTTTGATGCCTCAACAAGTCTTCTTCCAATAGGAATTGGAGAATTTACAAGCGAAGAAATTCGAGGTAATGCATCCGACTATTTAGATCCCAATTGGCGCTATCCCTTTTTCCTAGGTGACTTGCCTGACGGGGTTCGGGAACCTGATCTTTCAGAACTTTCCGATACTGAACTCGAAGAATTATCTAAGAAAGGCTGGGACGAATTCTTTGACACCGAATACACGATGACTGCTTACAACGTCACATCTAGTTTGCTTTCAATATTTTCTGGAGAAACCGATATTTCTGAACTTGACATAATTGGTGGAGGCGGATTAGGATTGAGCGGTTCTCTTGAGGACCCGCTTGAAGGAGTTGAAGCTTTGAAGGACAATGACGGCAACATCATCAAAAATCCGATAGTATTCACTGACTCGTTTATTTTGCCTCTTGGACTGCAAGTTTGGATACCCATGAACACAACCAATGGAATCCCAACCTATCAAGCATTTACTGTAGGAGGAAGTCTTGACAGGCAAAGAGCTGGGGGATTCCCCTTAGCAGCAGGTTTATCCATTGGGTCAGATACTGATTATCAATCGCTGCTTGGAACATTGTACATGCCTGAGTATTGGGCAAACCAAACAAATTACCTGGGCGAAGCAGATGGAGAAACCCTAACATCTAGAGAAGAAAACCAGTACAACGTATATCTGATAAAAACCA
>CAZJLG010000173.1:0-3807 GCA_964546665.1 uncultured Candidatus Bathyarchaeia archaeon | reverse complement strand
ATCACTGAAGAACTGCGGATACGACTTATTTATACATTCAACGTTTTGAATTTTTGTTTCTCCCTCTGCTCCAAGAGCGGCTACGGCACATGCCATGGCGATTCGGTGGTCATTGTGAGGGTCAACAGTTGCCCCGTGCAGTGGGCATCCGCCGTTTATTGTTAAGCCGTCGGCGTTGACTGTGATGTCTGCTCCCATCTTCTTCAGTTCTGTGCTTATCGAATCGAGTCTGTCTGATTCCTTGTATCTAAGCCGTTTCGCATTATATATTTCCGAACGCCCCTCAGCGTAGCATGCAAGAACAGCGCAGACTGGAACCAAATCTGGGATGTCCTTGGCGTCGATGTCAACTCCAGCAAGCGGTTCTCCTTCAACCTCAACATAATCTTCTCCTGCAGTAACTGAGGCGCCCATCTCCTCAAGTATGTCCACTATTTCCCTGTCGCCCTGAAATGTCTGATACTCGAGACTGTTCACCGTTACATGTGATTGGGTGACTGCCGCGGCTGTTAAAAGAAAGGCTGCAGAAGAAAAGTCTCCGGGAACAGTATGGTCGTAGGGACAGTAGCTTTGGTTTGCGGGAATTCTCAGGCGAGACAGGTCATGGTTCACGGTTCCTTTGAGACCATGGTCGATGAGGACTTCAAGGGTCATCTCAACGTAGCCTCTGGACTCCAGCTTAGGTGAGATATGGATTTCCGTGTCCTCTTTTGCCTTTGGACACGCAAACAGTAAACCAGAAATGAACTGGGAGCTTACGTCGCCCCTTATCGAAGTGCTTCCGCCCCCGATTCCTCCTCCACTAATTGTAACAGATAAACCGTCTTCCTGAACAGCTGATTCAACGCCCAGTTCCCTGAGGCTCTCAAGAAGAGGCGACACTGGTCTACGCTCAAAGGATGCCTCAAAAAGAAACTTTGAAGGTCCCTCTGCAAGGGCTGCAACTGGAATCATGAAACGAAGAGTCGAGCCTGATTCTCTGCAGTCTATGGGCTGGCTAGGCGTCTTGAGTTGTTCTGTTCCATGGATTGTCCAGCAGTTTGCTCTGAGTTCTGTTTTTGCTCCCAGTGCCTTTACTGCCTCCAGAGTCGCCTGAGTATCATTTGAGACCAGAGGGTTAGAGATTCGTGAGGTGCCATTAGCCAATGATGCGGCTATGACCATCCGATGAGTGAAAGCCTTAGAAGGAGGAGCTGAAACCGCGCCTTCAAGGCGCTCCGTGTTTTTGACTAATACATCCATCCTTTCAGCATACCACCTTAGCTTTCTCCTGATTAATTTGAGCCTCCAAGATTTCGCCTTCAAGGCTCCGCCAAGCCTCCTTCACAAGGTCCACCTTGTCGTGGGGAACGATGGCTGTAACTGCGGGGCCAGTTCCGGACAAGCCTGAGGCAAGGGCTCCTGCGGTGAGGGCTTTTACTGCAGGGGATATATCGTAGCCCAGCGCCAGAGAATAGATTAGGCCGTTCATGGTTAGGGCTGCCCAGTAGCTGCCGCTCAATGCTTCTCTGTAGGCTATCTTGACAAGGGGAGCCATGTCCTTCATCTGCTTCACGTTCGAATCTACGGTGTAGGTTTTCTTGGAGGGAACATAAAACAGGACAGCCGGAGCTTCAGGCAACTCGAAACGTTTGATGATTCTCCGTTCCATGTTATCTGTGATTACGACTCCTCCAAAATATGAGGCACAGGCATCGTCGAAGGCTCCAGTTATAGTGACTTTTGCGTCCACTGCCCCGTCAACGCCCAGCTTCACCACATCAACGTCAGGCAAGCTGCGCTCCAAGGCTGCGACCGTTGCCAAGGCTATGGCATTAGCTGCTGCACTGCTGCTCTTCATTCCCCTTGCCACTGGAATATTTGATTGGGTTTCAACTGTGGCGCCAAACTCTTTTTCTAAACCAAAATGTCTGAGAACACGCTCAACCGTCTTTTGTGCCAGAACAGGATTCTCTGAAGAATCTGAAAGAATCGTAACCTCTACGGTTCCGGGGTCGTCAGTGATGGCGACTGCGGCTTTTGTCCACAGGTCCACTCCAACTGCTGCGCCTTTGCCTGTTGCTATGGCATTAATTATTGTGGCTGCGCCGTGAACTATCGCCTCAGCCTTTCCATTCAAGGGCGGACACCCTTTTCAGCTAGTTTAGCTAAGGCAGCATCTTTCATGACATCAACTGGAGCCGGACAGTTAGTCCAGATTTCGAAGGCGACAGCCCCCTGATAGAGAAGCATCTCAAGACCCGAAACCACGCTGGCTCCCACAGATTTTGCGTCCTTCAGGAGCCTGGTTTCCAGAGGATTATAGACAATGTCCATCACGCACAGGCCAGAATGCAGCAGCTCTGCCGGAACAGGACTCACGTTAATGTCCGGATGCATGCCAATAGACGTGGCGTTAACCAGAATGTCAGCGGTTTCCAGTTCCTTCTTCAATACCTCATCTGAGAGCGTTGTGCCCGTTATTTTGGTGCCGAATTGTTTGTGTAGCAGTTCAGCCAGCTGCTTTGCCTTTTCTGCAGTTCTGTTGACTATAACAAGCTCTTCTGCTTCTTGAGCTGCCTGAAAGGCTATGGCTTTTGCTGCGCCGCCTGCGCCAAGGAGAACCAGTTTCTTTTCTTCTGGGTCTACGCCGTTTTCTTGCAGGGCAACCATGGCGCCTTTGCCGTCTGTGTTATATCCGAACAGTTTTCCCCTCTCATTCAGGATTGTGTTAACTGCGCCGATGGCTTTCGTCGCTGAATCGGTTTCATCGAGGTGTTTTATGACAGCGTTTTTGTGGGGCATGGTCACGTTTAATCCCAGCAGACCCAAGCTTCGTGCGCCTGAAATAGCGTCTGCTAATCCATTTTTTGTTACATTGAAAGCCACATAAACAATGTTTAGTCCAAGCTCTTTGAAGGCTGCATTATGCATTACGGGACTTAGGGAGTGCTCTACGGGGTCGCCGATGATGGCGCAAACCCGCGTTTTTCCGTTGATTTTCATTTTATTTTAGCCCCAGAAGCTGGTATGCGCTTCTCATTTCCTTAATAGTTAGTTGCCCTTTTGCCGTTTTTCTTTTTTCGTCAACAGATGCAAAGGTGAAGAAGGCGCCGAAGACAGGAGACAAGAAACGGGATGGTTTGCCGAGGTCGCCCATGGCAAAACAGACTATCTTGGCGTTTTTTGAAGCTTCAGAAACGAAATCTAAGATTGTCAAGTTGTCTTCTATAGTTCGGGCTGTGGTTATGATTTTGCAGACATCAGCCCCCAAAGCAACCTCTTCATCAAGAACCTTGACCAGCTCTGAGATGGGAGGCGTTTGGTCAAAATCATGAAAAGAGACTACGACTTTTGCTCCAGCCTCATGCAGCCTATGTATTAGTTCTGTTTTTTTGGGTGTGCCCAAGTCTACGTCCACGTACGTGTAGCCGTTGTTTGCGGCGTTCATCAAAATTTTTTGTCGCTCAGTCTCGCGTCCCAAGAAACTTCCGTGCTGCTCCAGTGACTTGTTTGTTGCAATGAGAGGCGTCTTGCTGCATGCTGGAATTTCTGCGATGCTGTCATGGTTTGTGAGGCTGTCCAATCTCACTTCGATAAGGTCTGCATTTTGAGCCTCAGCTTCAGCTATTAAATCAAAAGCTTCGTTAACTGTTTTGGGAGGAACTGAAACGCAGACTTGGATTGTCAACGCTCTATCACAGCTTCTTCTTTCACCAATGTTCCGAAGTGCCTGCCGCCCTCTTCCACGCGAGCCAAAATCTTGTCTCCTTTCTTCAGGTCCGTCACCGCCTTGGAGCCCTCGGGAGTCACAACCCGTATGGTTTC
>CAZJLG010000172.1:0-3822 GCA_964546665.1 uncultured Candidatus Bathyarchaeia archaeon | reverse complement strand
TTCCGCCGATTGCGACAATGCCTAAGAAGCAGATTTTTATCGAGAGCCACAGCTCGGTTCTGCCAGGTTTTGTAGCTAATTTTAGCAGTCTTGATGCTGATTGAAAGAACGTTTTTAATCCCAATGTTCCTCGACCTTTCAAAATTAGCTTCTAGTATGTAAAGTTATCCCTAGAATCTCCTGTTTATAACGTAGTTAGTGGCTGATAGCTAAGAATCTTTTCTTTTCTACTGATGAAATAGGATAATAAAGAATCCCATCTACGAAGTCATCATTATGTTTGTTCTCGTTGTTTAGTTTTACAAGAGTGAAAGAAAGCTCTTTAATTGCGTTTGGGTTTATTCGGTAAAGGGTCTTTCGGTGATCACGAGGATCCTTTTCTTTTATTACAATTCTTTTTAAACTCTGAGTTACATTTAGTATCTGTCTTTCGCTCAAATCTTTATCATAGTATTTTTTCAAGTCGTTCTTTATCTCTTGGATAGAAGTAGCTGCAATTGTTTGACCCTGTTTTCTTGATTTCCGGAGAATAACCGTCAATACTGTGAGTTTGGTCTCAGATTCATTCCAAGTAATAGGTGCCATCCTCTAACCGCCATTTTCTTCAGGAACTTTTGTATTGACTCAAGCCAATCAAAACCATCAAATTATATATTAAGACGTGTGTCTTACTAATAAATATTTTCAGATTAAATGTTCCTGCCAAATCATTATCGAAAAAGTACGTCAATTTCTTCAATCCATGTTAATCAATGAAACAAATAGCATTAAACACTTCAGCAATTTCTAAATGAACAAAACCAAAAATTGTCTGATGCACCATTTTGGTGCAAAGAAGAAAAAGGAGGAAAGAATAAATGAAGAAAAAACAGGTATCTCTATTGAAAAAATGGTTTCTGCTTTTAGCTGCTTTTTCATTGATTTTTCCTGCCATAATATTACCAGTGCAAGGTACTAGTCTCACATCAAAGGCTAACCCATGGCCAACTAAGAAATTTGTTAATCCGGTGGAACCTAAAATTGCAGAATTTAAAGCCAAAGGCATGACAGACGTACAAATAACGGAGGAACTGAAAAAACTTGGCATGGGTTGGAATCCGAAGTCAGGTGCAACAGCTTTGCTTGACACGCCATCGACAGAGGAACTGAAAAATGTGCCTCGTACTAAACCAGCACCCAGATTTTCCACTTCTCGTTATATTCAGAAAAGCGTAGCCTTTGCTACTCCCAGCGAGTCATTGACCTACAGAGGCATAGGGAACTATATGTATCCTGGAAGCATGCCACTAGATGAAGATGAAACACATACACACTATGTCACTACTCACCTTGGAAGACCTCTTCCATGGGCAGTATGGACAGAAGTAGGTGTCGCACACTGGTCTGACGTTCAGTATGTATGGTACTTCACCTACGACAACGATGAACAAATTAATGGCGATTATTGGGGTTACCATGGCATAAAAACGAATCTGTATTCATCGGACGCCTACTGCATAGTACTGAATGGCACATATGATAGCAGTTTTGGCGGTTATTGGTACGACATTTACATAAATTGGAGTTGGAAACGGAATGGGCATTTACCATATGAAGGAAATGAAGCTAATGACGCGAACGAAATATTTTCTGATACTGGCGTTTTCACAGAAAACTCAGGTTGCAAGTTTCATGACAATTATCTGTGCAATCCATTTTATAGCTGGATTAACTGGAACCAATACATTGGCTATGATGTTTATGACGCCCCCGGTTATATGAACTGGTCCGTATACATCGATGAAGGGAGATACGACTTTCTATCACAGACTTGGTGACAATAGAAAAGAAGAAAAACAAACGCAGGAACTAATCTTCTTCCCCATTTTTTAAAGATCTTTCAACCGAAATTCTTGAAAATTCTTGGAACACTTGAAAGCTAAAAAAGTGAACAAACTAAGTTTACCGTAAAATTTAATTAATAAAAAAAGGAAAATATAGTGAGCAATATTGAAGAAGCGCCTCGTAGTTGTTGTAATAATGATCGTCTCGTTGTTGGGCGGCTATTATTATGCTATGTCATATGCTTCATCCTCAACGGTTGAGGACCTAAGTTCTGGTTATCTTGCTGACCTGCAGGGCAACGAAACGAAAATTTTTCTTGTTTCTGCAGGCAATCCTAGATATGGTGTCTGTAATTGGAATTATAGTGCAGTTGGTGGTGTTGAGGTTCATGAGGGAGACTCCTGTTTTATCGTTGATGTTGTGGTCAGGAATGATTACACTACAGACCCAATTTGGACATCTGAGGACGCACCTTCTGGCTTGTATTATAATCATGTGAAGCTGACTGTCCACCTCTATAACCAGCAAGGCAGAGTTGACGCCATTGATGTAACGTATCCGATTAATTCTTTGCATGGCGGTCATGTGTTTGTTGTCGAGCCCGAGGAAACTCATTTGGTAGAAGTTTGCTTGGCGACCGACTGCAAAGACATAGCACGATATGAGGTCTACGTTGGATATCTTGGTCCTTCTATGGAGCCTTGAATGGTTCAATAGCCGAAAACACAGATTTTAAGGAAGGTATTGAATTGTTTTATTAGGCACAGAGGTTAAAAGGCGAAAAATGGCATTATAGGAATGGTGAATTGATGTTGAAAGAGGATGAGATGCTAGAGGAGCTTAAGCAGATACGTGAACTGTTAGCAGCTAAGCCTGCTCCGCCACCGCCGCCTCCAAAAGGAATGTGGAATGAGTTCAAAGAGTTCCTAGAAAAATACAAGGTCATGGGATTGGCTGTTGCCTTCATCATGGGCGTCTATTTGGGATTGCTGATTCAGTCGCTCGTTAAAGATTTGCTGTTGCCCGCGATAGGTCTCGCAATACCGGGACTTGAAGATTTAGCGAATCTAACATACGGTATAGGAAAGCAGGTGTTTAGCATAGGAAACTTTCTGGTAGCGCTGATAACGTTCATCATTGTTGCCTTTGTAATATTCATACTAGTGAAGATCACCAAACGCTGGGGAATAAAGTAAGTTCCCCTATCCTCACATTTTTTCTAAAATCACCTAAACTTTCTCTGAGGATATACCCAACTTTTCCAGCGCAGCAACTATCATAGGTTTGTGTTCGCCCTTGATTCCCTTCCAATCAAGAACTGCAGAATCTACAGGTTCCAAGGTTCTTTCAACACATTGGGTTACTATTTCAGCGTCAACCTCCGAAAGTGCATACTTCGGAATTATGTGACCAAAGGCGGTCTGAGTTTCTAGTGCCAGTTTTGTGAACTTTTTGTTGTAGTGGGGTCCACCGATTCCCAGCATCACAGAACATCCAGAGCAGCCAGAAACAGCAGCAGCCGCGGCATGAGACACAACCTCAGCAGCCTTTAGGTCTTTCCACTGCTTCGGCGAACTTCCCAGTTCTGCAAACATTGCTGGCACATCCAAGGAGGGACCATGATGGGTGCATTCGTAGGAAACCTCATAATCAAGTCCTCTTTCATCCGTCAGCTTCGCCATTTCCTGGAGCGCATTTTTCATGGCTGCCGCAGGGGAGACGGAGACTTTTCGTGGTTTTCCCCCGAATTTTGCTTCTGCAAGGTTGCCGGGCGTATGCACAGACAGTGTGGGAATGCCTTTGGCGCTGCTGTGTCTGGATAAGAAAATAAACAGGTTGGGGTTGAAGAGGTCTCCCAGAAATTGTGTGTTCACTATTTCTGTGTTGACGAAAAGCAGTCTAGTTTCCTTGTTATGCAGCGTTTTCGTGTACACTGGGTTGTCGTGGAAGGTTTCTGAAAGTTTTTCGAAGCTGTAGTGGTCTATGAGGCTTTTTGCG
>CAZJLG010000171.1:0-3831 GCA_964546665.1 uncultured Candidatus Bathyarchaeia archaeon | reverse complement strand
AACGACACCGTCTACCTGTCAGGAACCATCGTTACTGCGCGGGATGCAGCACACAAAAGAGCTCTACGCTTCCATGAAGAAGGGAAACAGCTGCCAGTCAACTTGGAAGGCTTAGCGGTTTTTCATTGTGGACCCCTAGTGAAAAAGGAGAATGGCGAATGGAGGGTGGTGGCTGCGGGTCCAACCACAAGCTCTCGCATGGACCTCTTTGAAGACGAGTTCATCAAAAATTTCAAGGTTCGGATTGTGGTGGGGAAGGGAGGCATGGGCAAAAGGACCGTTGACGCCATGAAACAGTATGGTGCTGTGTACGGCGCCTTCACTGGGGGAGCAGCGGTTCTGGCAGCCAAAGCCATAAAGCATGTGAAGGATGTGGAGTGGAGCGATTTGGGAATGCCCGAAGCCATGTGGATACTGGAAGTTGAAGACTTCGGACCCTTAACAGTAGCCATCGACGCCCACGGAAACAACCTCTTCGAAACCATACAAACAAAAGTTGACAAAGAGAAGCCAGCAATATACAAAAAACTAGGCGTACAATAAACTATGCTTTCTGAGCTGCCAACTCAGTAATCACTTCTTTCACTACCTTTGCTGGGGCGTCTGTTCTGAAGCCTCTGCTGTTGAAATGTGTGGGAACCGCCTGGAACCCCGCCTCCATTACCTTGTCAAGCACCTTCTTTTGGGATGGAACAGGCAAATTCAGCTTGTCACAGATTTGGTCTACCCTAAAGTAGGTGACTGGCGCCTCAGCCTCATTCTTAACCAGAGACAGCATCTTAAGAAGCCTCCTCTCCTGCCTCAAACCTCTCCCCTCCACCTCCTTCTCCATCAAGGAACAAAACTTTCTGTCCGCTATCCTGCCGAGCCACAGGGGACCCGCAGCACTCAGCTTTGCTCCACAACTGGGACAAACCTGTTTCAGGGGAGAAACTATTCCGGTTACTGCTTCTCTGTGAAAGCACGAGAAACAATGAAGAATGTAGCCCATCTGCTGGATGCTTCTGTCTGCCTGCCGAGCGCCATAGCTGACAGCTGCGTATGCTCTGACGTAATGGTCTACACTGTGGCTGAACACCACGTCGACGCCTATTGCATGTTTGGCAGCCATCATTGATAGGCATCCAGTCAAGAGGCGAACAGCAAGCTCATGGCAGTATTCTGTGCGTAAGGGATGTCCGCCATATTTTCTTAGGCATGCTCTGGGATGAACCCCGCATAACGGAGCCATGTCCGTGGCGGTTAACGCAAGCAAGCCGCCGTTGCGTAAAGCCCGTATTGCAGAATCTAGATACGGCACAGGAGGTCCAAAGGGGTCAACGTCAACATAGTCGAATCGTTTTCTGGGCGCCCCGTTTCTGCTCAAAAAAAGGTTGGCATCTTCGTTAGTCACCTCAACAATGTCTTCTACGCTGTTAAGTTCAACGTTGAATCTGGTAAGCCTAGCCGACTCCGGCTTGATGTCATTCAAGAAAACTCTGCAAATGCCCTCAACTTCCACAGCAAACCTTACGCCTCGAAGCCCACATCCCGTCAAAGGTTCACACGCTGAAACTTCTCTTCCCAAAAGCTTCTGGTGCACCTGCAGCGCCAAAACTGCCAAGTCCCTGTTCAGCTCCATAATCGGGTTATAAAACACTGGCGCCTTAGAAGGAGCATAATCCGACGGCTTCTTCACGTATGCGCTAAGCTTAGGTACAACTGCTTCAACTTTTCCCTCTTTTACTGTCTCAGTGGAGTAATCAAAGCTCAACCTTCATAAGCTCCTGTGCATACTGAAACTTTATTATCGAAACCAGATATTTAGGGTTCGTCTAACAGAAAGCAGGGTGTTTGCGCTGAAGCCTCTAATACTTGTAACTGGACCGCCCGGAATTGGCAAAACTAGTATCCTTCGTCGAACCGTAGCGGAACTTGAGAACAGAAAATATGCTGTCGGCGGCATGGTCTGCCGTGAGGTTCGTGAAGCAGGAGTAAGAATAGGCTTTGAAATCGTGGACTTGTCTACGGGAGCCAGAGGATGGTTAGCTCACGTGAACCAGCCAACAGGACCCAAAGTTGGCAAGTATCGTGTTAACCTGACTGACCTTGAAGTCGTTGGCGTAGGCGCTATTCTTGATGCCGTTCAAACCGCGGATATACTGGCAGTAGACGAGATTGGTCCCATGGAACTTTCTTCAACAGCCTTCAGCAAAGCCCTAGTTAAAGCTGTGGAAAGCAGCAAACCTATGCTGGGAACAATCCATTATGGACTAAGCAACCCTCTAGTAAACAGCATCAAAACAAGAGAAGAAACAGAAATTCTTAAAGTAACATACGAGAACCGAGAAAGTCTTCACTACCTTATTGCCGATAAGATAAGCGAACATTTGACAAGACAGGATTAAGCCTTCAACCCATAGTTAGCTTTTGTTGAGTCTGCAAGTCTGATTTCAGGAAAATCGCCAAAGGCTTCATAAATGTGCGTTACCATATTATTTGTCCTGGGCGATAAAGATGCCGATTCAAGGTCAACTATACTTATGGGGAGACAGAGCTAAGTACGTTCCAGAAGAGACTGGTGTCTACGCTTTTTACGACAAAAACAGAATTCTGATCTACCTTGGAGGAAGCTCCAACCTCAGGGAAACCTTTACGAGTTACCGGGAGACAAACTTTTCTGATGATACACGTAAACGCGAAACCGTGTACTACCGAAGAATGAGCGCCCAAGACTGGGAAGAAACAGTTAAGAATCTTCTAAACGAATATAAAAGTGATTGTGGGGATATACCTAAATTGAATAATCCTATAAAACCGGGAGAAAAAGTCACTCCAGAGTGGGGCTTCTACTTTTACGAAGCTTTCAACAAGCCGCTCTTTGAGGCAGCCTTCAACATAGACGATCTCAAGAAGAAGATAGCAAAAGTTCCAGTTGCATCCCTAGAATTTCATCAAAACAGAGACGATTTTGCCCGATGGATTCGAGATGTTTTCAAAGAAACTCAGTTGGCTGAGAGAATTTCAAGAATGTCCAGCGCTGGCGAAGCCCTGAGATTGCAGCTGCTAAATGCTTTAGGTAACCCTGAAGTGGCTGAATGTCCTGAATGTGGAATCCTGTCGAAGCCAGAGAAGACATGGGAGATGGCTGGAAGGCCTAGTAAAACTGGTGAACGGTTGCAGTTGACGATAGCTCTATACAAATGTGATGGCTGCAACAAAACTTTCCGGAAAGTAATCAAAAAAGAGAAAATCAAAGAATAGAATTCTCTCAAAAGCAGACTGTGCAGCAGTTCATAAAGTGTTTTCCGTCTCCATCTGTAGAGCTTTCTCTCTGTCCAAAAAACTCGTTTTCAGTGAAATCGGTTGCAGGCACCAACTTGAGTGGTTATCCATTTTTTCATCATGTTATTGGTGTATCCATTTATTTTTTTTAATTCTGAATCAGAATGTGTATGATTAATGTCAATTCATAGTGAGTCTTCATATAACTTAAAACTGCCCATCGTTGACCTTCTATTGGGCAAAATGAGGTGTGACACACAATGGATATGAGGAACTCAAAGAAGCCAGCTCTTTTTAGGCAACTGGACAATGAATTATGCAACATGCAACAGCAGATCGAAATGAGAGTTGCCGCCGCCACAATATCAAACAAAACAAGAAAAGTTGAATGAACATGTTGTTAATTTTGTTGGTTGGGAGTCTCTGGCTCGCTTTTGGAGCCTATCTTGTATGGTTCTTCTTTAGAGCAAAAACCGTTCAACCCTTAACCCTGGATGATCTAGCTTTAACTTGGAGGGTACACAAACAGCAGTGTGGATGTAATGCATCGCGTATCCATGGCCTAAT
>CAZJLG010000170.1:0-3834 GCA_964546665.1 uncultured Candidatus Bathyarchaeia archaeon | reverse complement strand
CCAAGAATGTTTCGCATGGAAGTTCACTGCATAAACCGCAATGTTCTAGCTGTTTGGTGTTAACGCTGCAGTTGTATAAAGGGCACGCTTCAACCTTCATCGTGGCTGTCCAGAACGGCTTTCCTTTCTGCTGTCCACATCCTCGGCATTTTTCGCCTAAATGCTCGCAGGTTCCACAGAATAGCCCGCACACTGCTGCCAAATTTTTGTTTACCATGTTTTCATCCGCCTATTTAATATACCTCTATTGTTTCATAAAGAAAAATACTGCGGTGAAATGTGTATGGAGTTTAAGGATTGCATCAAGTTTGCTAACGGAAACCCGACTAGTTACGTTGCAACTGTTGAAGGCGATCAGCCACGCGTGAGAGGTTTCTGGATGTGGTTTGCGGATGAAACTGGCTTCTATTTCCACACCGGAGCCATGAAGCCTGTGTGCAGTCAGTTGAAGAAGAATCCTAAAGTTGAGGTGTGCTTTTTTCGTCCAGAGGGTGAAGGCGGAGTTATGATGAGAGTTGCGGGGACAGTTGAATTCTTGGATGATGTGGAATTGAGGGGGAGATTGGTTGAAGAGCGGCAATTCTTGAAGGCTTGGGGCTTCACCGCCGAAAGCACTGATCTAGTTATTTTCAGGATTGCCAAAGGAGAAGCCTATTTCTGGACAATGGAAACCAACTTTGACCCTAAGAAACCAATCAAATTTGGGTAAAACTGGAATCGTAAAAACGGCCAAAACGTGATCGAATCTTTTTGTTTTTAATAAAAAACTTTCTATTTGGGAGTTTAGGCGGTTACGCAGACGGTCCACAAGGTTTCTATTCTTCTGCAGACGTCGCATCTGTATTGTTTCATATAGCCGCATTCTTTGTCTATTTTCATTTCCGTATTACAGTCAGGGCATTTCATTCTATACTCACCTCCAACTGTTTCGTTTTTTGTTTCTTCACGTTTATCAGTGACTAAGCGAATGATATATGCATATGCCCTGTAGTCTATATAGACTATATATCTTTTCTGGAATATTGCTACACAGTACAACAACAAAAATAAAAAAATGGAGAAATCGGCTCGGAAGCCGATACATCAGCAGTTCCACTGTTTAAGCTTGGTTATACAAAATTCAGCTTAAAAGTTATGGGCACGTCTTCTCCCCAAGACTGTCTAAGCGGGCATATCTTCTGTGCAATCTGGTAGACTTTTTCGGCTTTGCTTCTTTCACGGTCATCATCGTTTTCTAAGCCAATGTTCATTATGAAGTGTATGTGCGTGAATATCAGTTTCTCCAGACCTTCAACATTCATTGTGACAGCAGCTTTTGTTTGAAGACTTTTGAGCCCTACCTTCGAATTGCCTGCAACCAACAGAAAAATTGTGTTCATGCACGACGCTAACGAAGCTGCGAAAACCTCCTCGGGAACACAGTATCCTGCTTTTCCTCCGAACTCTGGTGGAGGACTAACTGTGGCTATCGTTTTGTCTCTGATTGTTAACTTGCATTCTGTTGCGCCGCTCCACGTGGCTGCACCCTCAAAAACCATTTCAGGCATAAAACATTCCTCATTAGAGAACCTGTCAAGCCAGAAATTAAACCTTACACTTCCAACAGATACGCTAAAAAAACAAAAAAAAGATAAAAAGAGAGGAGAGAAGCCGCAAAATTACGGCACTAGTTCGTTTCCTTCCATGGTCAGCTGATAATTGTCGTCTACCTGTTTGACAAATCCCGCCTTCACGAGTTCCCTGAGACCGCTTCTAACCCGGAATAGAGCATTTCCCGTCGCTTCTGCGATTGCCTCAGGGGTTAAGGCACCACTCTTCAAGGCAGTCAACGTTGCAATACCACTTTTGGTGGGTTTACCGTCTGCAGACACACAAGGCAAGACAATCACAGCTTCTTAAAGCAGAGATACCAGTCCTTACAGTCGTAGCCTTCCTTGGTTCTCTCTTCAGCTTGTTCTGTTGTGCTAGGTGGAGGAACAACAACTGGGTCTCCAGGCTTCCAGTTCGCGGGCGTAGCCACTTTGTGTTTGTCCGTGGTTTGCAGAGCATCAATGATCCGCAGAATTTCTTGCATGTTTCTGCCCGTTGTCAACGGATAATACAGGATAGTTCTGATTTTGCTTTCAGCATCTATAATGAAGACACAGCGAACAGTTTCAGTTTTGCTCTGTTCTGGATGTATCATGCCGAACTTCTGGGACACTTCCTTGTTCAGGTCTGCGATTATCGGGAACGGAATCTTTACTCCCGTCTTTTCTTCAACATTTCTTATCCATGCGATGTGAGAAGAGACGCTGTCAACGCTTAAGCCAAGAAGTTCTGTGTTCCGTTTTTTTAGTTCGTCGTAAATCTCAGAAAATGCCATAAATTCTGTTGTGCATACTGGCGTGAAGTCTGCGGGATGTGAGAACAGGACCAGCCAGTTTCCCTCAAAATCTGAGAGCCTTAAAGTTCCTTGAGTTGTTACAGCTTCAAAGTCAGGTGCTTTTTCGCCAATCAATGGCAATCTAATTTCATCTGTTTTTTCTTCCATTAAAAATCACCCTTATGTTGGAAATAGTGTGTCCGCCACAAAATAAACTTTGCCTATATAAATTTTGTAGATATCGCACAGAAATTCCAAGGCAAACACTGAAATTTTGTAGAGATGTAAAGTTTATCCAGCGAATCGCCAGAGTTGTTGCTTATGTCTGCTGCTGATATTGCTGTGCGAGTCTTCCGTGAGCTTGAACCTGAAGACCTTCAGCTACTGCAAGCCATCGAGCAGCAGATGAAAAACTACGAGTATGCGCCATCAGATGCCATCCAAAAGCAGTCAGAGCTTCCGCCCGAAGAAATAGCCTATAGAATCCCAATTCTCATAAAAAAGAGGTTACTGCAGGGCTGGCGGGGCCAATACACTGGGTACAGCCTCACAACAGCAGGTTATGACACGCTAGCCATAAACGCTCTAGTGCAAGAAAACATAATCGAAGCCTTCGGCAAACCCTTAGGTGTAGGAAAAGAATCAGACGTCTACGACGCCCTCACACCTGACAAACAGCAAGTGGCACTCAAATTCCATCGCCTAGGACGAACAAGCTTCAAAAAAACCAAACTTAAACGAAACTACACAACAAAATACAGCTACACGCCTGACTGGCACCAGCAATCAAGAATCGCAGCTAAAAAAGAATACAATGCCCTCAAGCTCCTATATCCTAAAGGAGTAGCTGTTCCAGAGCCTATCAAACAGACCCGCCACGTCTTGGTCATGGGCATGATAGAAGGCGCAGAACTTTTCCGTCAACCAGAACTGCCTGACGCACAAGCTGTTTATAACGAAATATTGGTCAATGTAAAAAGAGCTTACAGAGATGTCCACCTTATCCACGGTGACCTCAGTCCCTTCAACATCATTCTCCAGCAGAGCCAGCACATTCTCATAATAGATTGGCCCCAAAGCGTCTCCACAAAGCACCCAAACGCGGAGGAACTTCTGGAAAGAGACCTGCGGAACGTTCTAACTTTTTTCAAACGAAAATACGGACTTAAAAACACGCTGAAAGATGCTCTAAAATATGTCACAGAGAACTCCAGAACTAAGTTGACGGCACAAGAATGAACTGGAAACCCTTAATGTCCAGTCTATTTTTCGCGGGGCACGTCTGTGCAGATGTATAATATGTTGTTTCCTCTAAGAAGGATGCTTCCGTAGTTGGCAACTAGTTTATCTTTAACTCGTTCCGTAGCCTTCTCCAGCAACAGGTTCATGTGGCTGTCACAACGGACCATTGTGCCTCTGTATTCAACTCCGTTCTTTAGGACAATGGCTACGTAGTTGTTCAACTGTTT
>CAZJLG010000169.1:0-3862 GCA_964546665.1 uncultured Candidatus Bathyarchaeia archaeon | reverse complement strand
AGATGCCGAATCGGCTACGTCCCCCAAGACTTCATGGTGAAGCCCGGAGAACCCTACAAAGCCCTTGACGTGGTGCTGATGGGACTCTATGGGCACATAGGCTTTCTTCATCACCCTGAAGCCAAAGACAAGAAGAGTGCCCTAGACGCTATGAAGCTGCTTGGAATCGAAGAGCTTGCAGACAGACCCATGGGCAAACTTTCTGGCGGACAACAACAGAAAGTGATGCTGGCAAGGGCGCTGGCAAAAAACCCGAAAATCCTTCTTTTAGACGAGCCCTTCAGCAACATGGACCCAGATTCACGCGGACAAATCCCCGCCCTAATCACCCAGCTTCATAAAGAAAAAGGCTTGACCACCCTTATTGTAACCCATGACATCCACCACATGCTGGACAGCTGCAACAGGGTCATAGTGGTAAGCAACGGCAGAATCACGTTTGATGGAGCACCCGAAAAAGCCCTGTCCATCGTGGAAGACCATCCGCACACTACCTCGCTGGAGGCGTCTCACCATTGATTTGGCTCGACTACGCCATCATGCAGCGTGCCCTGATTGCCTGTATCTTCGCGGGTTTCCTTATGGGCTTAATCGGCGTTTTTGTGGTGCGGATGCGGCTCTCAGCCATAGGCTACTCCATGTCTCATGGCGCCTTTGCAGGAGCAGCCTTAGGTGTAGCCACTGCAACGAATCCGCTTGTAACTGGTGTGGTTTTTGCGTCAGCCACAGCCTTTCTGATAGGTCCCATCGCGGATAAGGCGCGGTTGCATGCGGATACCATAACAAGTATCATTTTTCCTTTGAATATGGCTTTGGCTTTCATATTTTTGACTTTGGCGCCTCAGGTGGGGCTAAGCAGCCAAGTTGCCAATGTGTTGTGGGGCAGCATAATTTCTATGACCAGCTCTGATTTGGTGTATCTTGTTTCCCTCTTTGCGGCGACGTTAGCCATAATATATTTTGTGTGGAAGGAGCTCTTCGCCATAATGTTCAATCGGAAACTGGCTGAAGCAGACGGAATCAACACCAGACCCTTCATCTACCTGATTATTTTTCTGGCAGGAGTTGTGATAACTTTTTCCCTAAAACTTGTGGGCGGGCTACTCATCTATGCCCTTCTCTTCAATCCCGCTTCCACGGTTCTGCAGTTTTCTGAGAATATGCGGAAAGTAATAGTGTATTCTCCGTTGGTGGGGATGACAACAACGGTTGCCGGACTTTTTATCTCTGTGTTGTTTGATTTTCCTGCTGGCTCCTCCATCGTGATTGTCTCCACCATATTCTTTGCCATCGCGCTTCTCCTATCACCAAAACGAAGGAGAAAGGAGGTGTAATAGAGAAATGAAAAACAATAAACTGTTAACTTTGGGCATAGCTTTGATGCTCACTATGATGCTTCTATCAGTAACAGCAGTAGAAGCCCAAGATGACGCAGAAACGCCGATAATTGTGTGCACAACAAGCGCAGTTGGCAACATAGTTGAAGCCTTCATGGGCGACACAGCTGATGTTGTGGTGCTGGTTCAGCCTGGTTTGTGTCCCGCCGATTTCGACATGAAACCCAGCGATGTCTTCGCCGTAAGCAACGCAAAAATCCTGTTTAAGCAGAACATTCCAGGAGAACAATGGCTGGATGGACTGCTTGAGGCTGCAGGAAACGAGAACTTGACACAGGTTGTTATTTCTGGCGCATACAATACTCCTCAGGGAGCGAAGAACTACATAAGCTGGACAGGAGGAAACCTGAGCCACATCTTGGGCATTGACTTGGATTCGCAAATATCTGAGATGCTAGGTGAGGTGGACGATGTTTCCAGTTGGATGGCAACGCAGGCTGAAGCCTTGGATGCTTCGAACGTGAATGTCATCTGTATGAGCTGGCTGAAAACCTTTATCGAGTCTGCTGGCTTCAATGTTGTAGCAACCTATAATCCGCCAGAAACGCTGTCAACCAGCGACATAACGGATCTGTTAAACACTGCGCAGGCTGAAAATGTGGCTCTGATAGCAGACAACCTTCAAATCGATGTTGAGTTTGGAGAGCAAATTGCTTCTGAGGTGGGTGCTGAACATTTGGTGTTAACCAACTTTCCAGGTGCCATTCCAAACACCGAAACTTTGCCTAAGATGCTCCGCTACAACGCAGAACAGCTTTTTAACAGTACAGTCGCATGGAAATCAATGTCAACTCTTGAAGCTGAAAAGGATGCACTGCAGAATCAAGTGACTACGTTACAGCAGTCTGTGGCTGATCTTGAAGCAGAAAACGGTGACATACAGAGTCAGGTGAGTATATTCCAGATTACCACGGCGGTGGCGGTTGTGCTTGTTGCTGTGGAGGCAGTGCTGCTATATGCTAGAACAAAAAGGAAATGAGGCGTCACAAATGAAGAGAAAGGCGTATTTCAACGAGCATGCAGACACCTGGGACGAGAGGTTCTGTACGCCTCGTCTTTCATCTTTTTTGGAGAAGCTTGTTCCCCAGTTTGGTTTAGAGGCTGGACAGAAGGTTCTGGATGTTGGCACCGGCACTGGCGTGCTGATTCCTTACTTGGTCAAAGAGGTTGGACCCTCTGGGTCGGTTACTGCTGTTGACTTCTCGGAAAACATGGTGAAGGTATGCAAAACAAAGCATTCACATCTCAAGAATGTCACTGTGGAACTCAAGAATATCGAGGTGGATGATTTTCCGCCAGAATCTTTTGATGCTGTTGTCTGTTTCGGCGTGTTCCCCCATCTGGAGAACAAACAAAAGGTGCTGCAGAACCTCAGTCAGATGCTGAAACCCGCTGGCACACTCGTCATCGCCCATGCCCTAAGCAGCGAAGAACTGAAAATGCACCACAACGACGCCTCAACGGCTGTAATGCATGACATGCTTCCTGAAATGCCTCAGATGAAACGGTTGCTGGAGCAGGCAGGCTTCACAGGAATCAGCATCAGGGACGAGCCTGGACTCTACCTGTGCACTGCCCACAAAGCCTGAAACTTGCTGTTTTTGTGGCTAGTTTCGTAATTTTTAGTTATTTCCCAGTTTTGTTGTCGTGTTTGTCAGTGACGTTGGTTATCGAAAAAAGTATTAACTGCATTAGCGAATCAGCATCCATGGGGTGTTTGGTTTATGGTTAATGCGTTGATTGTTTATGGCACCCGTTATGGGGCAACAGAAATGACGTCAAACGAAATCGCAGACGTATTCCGCGATGAAGGATTAGATGTCAAAGTGGTTAATCTCAAGGACGAAAAAGTCAATGACGTAGCCGAGTACGAGCTTGTTGTGGTTGGCAGTGGAATTCAGATAGGCAAATGGACAAAAGAGCCTGAAAAATTTGTCAGCAAGAATCAAAAAGAGTTGGCGAAAAAGAAGGTTGCACTCTTTGTCTGCTGTGGTGCTGCGCAACCAATAGATGAAGAGGGCAAAGACGAAACAAAAATGGAGGAAGCTAAAACGAAATATCTTGACGAAAAAGCTGCCAAATATGGTCTGCAGCCTGTTGCTTTGGGATTTTTTGGAGGCGTCTACAACTTCAACAGAGTGTCTTGGCTGTTTAGAAAATTCATGTCGTCAGTTAAGCCCCAACTGGAAGCAGCTGGCGTCCCAGAAACAGAGCCTGGACTCTACGACACAAGAGACACAAACGCCATACGAGGCTGGGCAAAAGAAGTCGCCCAAAAAGTAAACGCGTAACTGTGTGAACTTTCGAAAAAACCCTGTGCTGTGCTTCTGATTTTCAGAAAAAATTTTTTTCTAAACAATGAACTACTATTAGTCCCCTAATATGCTGCACAAAAATGTGAATAAACAGAACACTGCTTGCCTATCCTAGTTTTTTGTTAGTTTCTTTTTGTACACGCTAACAAC
>CAZJLG010000168.1:0-3892 GCA_964546665.1 uncultured Candidatus Bathyarchaeia archaeon | reverse complement strand
TTTTGGGTTTACTTTTTCAGCAGTGAGTAAATGGCGACTAATAGTGCTATTATTACAAGCACTAGTATTGCCAAAAGGTATATTGACAGACCAGATACAGTGTTTTCAACGCTGTTCACAGAGTTCTGTAGCTCACTTGTATCGACTGTTACAGGATCAGCAACCGTTAGGTAAGCTGTATCTGTAGAGCCATAGTATGCGCCAGAGCCTGTAAACGTGGCTATGATCATGTATGTTCCTGTTTTGTCAGGACATGCACCAAAAGCCCAATTGCCATATGAGTCGCTGGTAGTTGTGCCCCAATCTTCGTATCCGCCGTCAGGGTTGATTGCTTCCAACTTCACTGTGACACCAGTTGCATCTGCTGGGCGCTCAAAGTTCTTCCAAACGTAGAGCATCCAGTCGCTCATGCTTGCATCAGATACTGCGGGAACTCCATTCGGGAATCGGATTGCCAGATTAGTGTCTGTAAGGCATCCTGGAGACACATCAATCACATTGCCTTGGATTGTAACAGCTGATCCTTGCTCGACAACTACTTGCGATTTTGCAATGGTGAGGGCGCTTTGACCCTTGCCAACAGCATATAGGCGGTTGTCGTATGTGTCCATACCAACCATTACGCTGTCACCGATGATTCCACGTCCACCCCAACGGGTTGAACGGAACAGACCATCAGCTCTCCATACCAAATCGCCAGTCACTGCGTCAAGACACAAGAACGGTGCACCACGTGGCATAGGCTCAATAGCAGAGTGTTCCAAGTGACCAGAGTAGAGTTTGCCGTCAACAATCCACAGGAAGAATTGCCACCAATTATTGGCGAACAAGTATTCCTGATAGGGGTCGGTTGCTTCGTATGTCCAAAGGACAGAGCCGTTAACAAGGCTATAGCAGTAGATTATTCCGCCGGCACCAGATGAGTAGAGTCTACCGTTCCAGATCAAAATTGGGCGTTCTCCCAATTCTGTCCAACCGTAATAGTTCATGTAGTATTCAGGTGCGGCTGGACCCCAAAGGTTGTTTCCGTTTTCTGTGCTGAATGCATAGTATTCTAGAGCGTCTTTGTTCCAAATGACTGCAGCGCCTTCCTCTAAGCTTATTGCGTTGAATTCGATTTGCACCTGTCCTGCTGCCCAGTCAGATGGCGCAGTCCAGGTTTTACTGAACAGAGTAGCTCCTTCATGACCGTCTGCCAAGCTGATAGCCCAAGTCGTGACATTTTGTAGGGTGTATTGTAGACCGAATACTCTGTCACCAAATGCTGTGGCACGAACTGCACGCGAGCCGCCTACACATGCGGAAGCGTCGAAGGTAAATTCAGATATGTATGCACGTTGTGCCGCTTCTGATAGACCGCCACCTTGTGCCTCTTCTGCTGCATCCCATGTAGCATACCTTCTTCCATAGAAGGAGCCACCTGGAAGCCAGCTGCCCGGAGCGGGACTGTTTGAACCAAAGGGTTCGATGAGATCTACCATGCTCCAGATGTATCCTTCACCAGTATTATAGTTGAGGTTCACCCGATAGAGCCAGCCATTGTCATCAGAAACTGTGGTTCCAGAAGGTACGTTCGTCACTGTGAATTCCCAAAGTCCAGTATATGGAGAAAATGCATACCAAGTATTGCCGCTAGTTACCCAGAAGTATGAGTAAACGGCATGATGGTTGTATCCTCCCCATCTAAGATTCTGGGCAAAGGATATTGTAGCGTTGTCCATAATGACTTTTTGCCATAGTTCTTCACCTGTACGCACGTTTACAGCAGTCCAGTATAGAGGTCGGTCATTAGTGCGGTGGCAGTAGATGAGTATACCATCGATGATGATTCGGTTTGTCCATTTGCCTTCATATGCATCTCCGTGACTGAAGGACCATTCAGGACCATCCTGAGCGGTAACACCTCCAGTGGCAACACCTTCCATTCCGGCAATACCTCCCTGCGTGAGCTCTTTTGTCCACAGTATGTGTGCAGTCTCAGGTGCTTCTTCGTTACCGGCAACTACGGTGGGAGCCGTGAAGCTCGCCTCCAGCCAATTACCGGTAAGAGCAGAATATTCTCTAAGCTGAGCATCTATTGGACGAGTCCAATATTCGCTTGGCAGAGGAAGACTTGGGTAATAAGGTACTGCATCAGATTGTACTACAAGTACAATTTCTGCGCTATCACTAGCTAGCATAACTGTACCAACTGGAATACCTGGTGCATAGTTGTCATCTCTTGTCACTTGTTCAGGGAAGTGTGACTGCAGAATGTATTCACCAGTCATGGTAGGCGTGTAGGTTCTACCCGTTCCTCCCGTAGAATCAGTCTTGATACCACTGATAACATCAGTGCCACCGTCGGGTCTCTGAATGGTTATGCTCATATCTTCCCAACCCATTTGGGCAGCATACAGCTGCTGGAAGATTCCGACGTGAAGCAAAATCATTTGGTTGACTCCTACGGGGTTAGGTACAACTCCTAGGAAAGGATAGGTTTTCTGAGTGCCCTGTGCGGTAGTAGTGGGTAAAGCAACAATTACAGCTGAAATAGTTAACATTAGAATTAAAGCGATTACAGAAACTTTTGTTTTACTTTTTTCAGTGTTCATCTTTTCATTCCTCAATTTTTTTGATATAACGCTTGCTACGTTTGTAACTAGGTGTTTAAATATTTTGCTACATGAGCGGATATGATGCTTGTTCCTAGCTTCTACGCACGAAATGTATAGACTGGCATATCGCAACTACTTTTTAGCAACCCAAACGCTCATTTCAGGCCCGCAAGCACGCTTATATACATAAAAAAGCGGATTCGGAACCCATGTTCTAAATTTGACGTAATAATCGGTTCGCTCAAAAAAATCAAAGTGCGCTTCCTCAAACACACGTTGTATTTTTCTATGATCCAAAGGATGCTCTTTATTATGCCAATAATCAGACAGGTCATAATTAAGAGCAGGAACATTCATCCCTGCAACCCGAAAATACAGAGCATTAAGCAACGGATTAGAATGAAAATAGACAACCTTCACCACATCCGCCACACTGGTCGCTTCATTCATCCAATAGAAGGGAGATGCTTCATGATCCAGATACATCACCCCACCTTTTTTCAAAAAACCAGAAAATCTCTGCACCACATCCACATAATCAGGTAGATGATGCAACACCGAATAACAGGTGATTAAATCAAATTCGCCTCTGTCAAAACTCACATCCTCTATCGGCGAGTTAACAATAACCAATTTTTGGGATTGCAGATAACTTTGGTACTTCTTTTCCAAAATCTTGCACATCTCCGCAGAAAGGTCTAACGCAGTTACATGGTAGCCCATCTGCAGAAGCTTACCAGTTAAATTTCCGGTACCCGCACCAACATCAAAAGCCTTTTTTGCGCGTGGAGGAGTAACGACTACAAGCTTGTCCACCATCTTTAAGGCGGACTGAAGTCTCTTCTGCTCATGTCTGTTATATATTTCTGGATGAAGCTGCTCGTAATATTTTGCCTCGAAGTGATGAAGAGAAACGTTTGCTTCACGAATTCTTTCACTGAGATTTTTATCTAAAGACAAACGCTTGCTAGCCTCCAACAACGAGCGTATATAAGCACATAACTCGGATAGCAGGAATCATCAATTACATGGGGCATCATATCTCTTCACTAAGAGAGTGTATAATGTCACAACTACAAGACACAGGATTAATATATTTTGCACCTGCGTTCACACTGAAAGACCAGAACACCAATAGAGACATGTTCATTGCAGAGTCTAACGGTTAACAGAAAAAACTAGAATGAGTTAAAAAAGAGGAGAGGGGGAGTATTGTGTTGTACCTGTGGGTGCTTACATCATTTGTTTGGGACTTATGCCAAACCATCCGAAGAGTGTAACGAATATCGGTATTA
>CAZJLG010000167.1:0-3931 GCA_964546665.1 uncultured Candidatus Bathyarchaeia archaeon | reverse complement strand
GGTTCTCGTAGATTATCTTGGTTTTGCCTTCTGCAACTTTTTTCAAGGAACCAAAATTGATGGGCATGAAGTTATTCCTCAAGTTTCAGGTGTATGTGAAACAGATTATTTTAAGTTGCCTAACCTTTAGACAAGTCAGCTGTAGAATCTTTTCAGCACTTTTAGTGCCTTCAGTGTGACCCATTTGCTTGGTTTGTCTTTCTGCTCAATGTTTGTTTGGAAGCGCCCATTGAATGTTCTTTCCAGATTCCATCTCCCAAGATCATCCTGCTTAGAAATCACCAAGTCAACGGCTTCTTGCATTCGTTCATCCCTGTAACCAAGCGACGTCAATATATCCAAAATTTCCAACATATCAGTCTGGTACATGAGAGGAAAACTGAATTTGAGCCAGCTAGGCTTAGAAACACTACTCAGGTCATGACTTTTCTTGTGAACATGATGAATCAACCAGTATTCTGCACCCGCCTCAATCGCGCTTTTGACGTCACCAGACCGTTTGTGAGCAGGGATTGCCGCCAACGCCTTCAACGCTTTAGCAGCGCCCATGTGACAAGAGTGCTTACTAAAGCAGCTCGTAAGCCTGTCATATGGCCAGCCCTTAGGCACAGGCACATCGCCATCATCAAATCTTTGATACTGTGCAATCCAGCTTATGGCACGCTCAACTCTAGGATCGTCCAGGAACCTAAACTGTATCAGGCTCCAGACCATGTTTCCTGTCAGGCAGGGGATAACTCCGCTGTGTCTGCCTCCGCCAGTTTTTGCACTATGTAATATGGAGAAGCCACCGCTTTCGCGGTCTTGGGAGTTTTCCATGATGAATTCGCAGGCTTTCCTGATTCTTTCGTCGTTTCCGTCTGCCCCAAGTTCAGCCAAGATTATGAGTTGCCAGACGGTACCCTTGTATTTGGCTGTGTAGAATCTGTCAGGAGCCTCCCAGTAGCCTAGGTCGTTTTGTTTAGCTAAAATTTTGGGCACTGTGCCGATATGCATTATCTCGTTTTTTGCGGCAGTTACTTTAGGGCCAGTTTCAGGTTTGTCCAAAAGGTCAGTGAGAGAAAAATAGCGTACTGACGGATTGTCTGTTTCCAGCAGCCAGTCTGTTGGGTCATTTTTCAGAACTGATTTCCAGTTACGCACATTTCTCCCTCCCTGCATATTAGTTGTTAACAGTTTTTAAGAGGTGACATGAACTCTCCGGCGGTTCTGCGGGTTAAAGGATGCATAGAGCTGCATTCTGTTACTGTAACTTCTTTGTCGGAGATGAATTCGCCGATTTTCTGTGCCTTTGAATATACCTCAGTCAATACACTGTTTTCAACCTGCTCAAAAAAGAGAAACTTAACAACAGGCTTTTTGTCTGCTGTGAAGCTCCAAACTCCCACCACTTTTCCGTCAAGCAGAATTGTTGGGGCAGCATTGCCTGATCGGTCAAACACGTTGTTATAGTGCGGGGGGGACAAGAATCTTTCGCGTTCCTTGTAACCAATGATGTAAGAGTCAAGGGGCGGCAACAAATTCACTATACCACTATTCAGTTTAGGAACGTTTTCCAGAGCCATATCTGAAATGAGCAACAATAAACCGCCTTCAAGCCCTTCAATGCTTACAGAGCAGTTGTTCTCCAAGTTTTTTTAGGGCTCTCTGAATTGCTGTTTACAGAAATTGAAGTGGTTAGGAAAAACGTGGTAGCTGCAGCCAAATGGACAGCTTTTCATTTCAGAACCCCCTGAAACGGGAGTGCTGTTTATACGCAGCCGCCGCAGTTTACGCAGCCGCCCATGATTCCTCTGCACCACATGGGCAATTCTCGTTTGGGTCTCTCGGATTCTGTTTCCGATTTTAGTTTCTTTTCAGCCAGAGGTTGGCTGCTATGTGGCTGTTTCAGCATATTTCTTCACCAAACATGTTAATGTGACGGGGTGAGTTATGTTTTAATGATGAAAATATTGCCGTTCAGAATGTTTGGTCACATTAATTGTTACTTAAACTTATATACCATGAAGCAGAAATGTGATATGTAGAAGTTAGTTACAGTTAACGTTACTGTTATCCATAGTAAATGTAACATATGTAACATATCGAAAAAGGAGGATGGGATAATTTGAGCACCAAAGATGGGCGAGAAGGCATTCCGCTGCCTTTGTTGACTGAAAAATGGTTCAGCCAACGTTTTCCTGAGATGGAAACAGTTAAAGTTGTTAATGGAGCAGGCGAAGAATGGAAAAGACGGAAACTCAACGCTATCATAGTGGTTGCGTTCCATGCAGACCTGGAAGTTGCTCAGCTAAAACATTTTCTTCCACTCTTCTTTGTTGAGCAGCTTATAGAGAGCGGCTACTCCATCAATCCGGTTGTGTATATTGGGGCGTTACGGGATATTGGCAGAGGCTATCACAGGGGAGACATCAGAGAGCGGGTTGCAGAGGCACACAAGTTTTTTCAGGGAATCTTTGCTCCAAGCTCAAAAGCTGTAATTGTTGAAGACAGGGTGGAAATCCAGAGAGACGTGTACAGCATTTTGAGGATTCTTGATTTCGAAAAGAGCCTCCAGAACGTCCTCAACCAGATAAACACGCTAGAGACGCTTCGGGAAGCAACAAGAGTTAGCCTCACAGAAAAGACTTACAGTCTCACAGAATACGAAAAAGAGCTTCTTGAGATTTACCTCTTTGACAGAAACAAACTTGGAACAGAAATAAAGACGTACCCATACGTCAGCTGGGGCTTAGAGTCTCTCAGCTACCTAGGAGCCTCATACAACATTTTCGACAAATCGAACGCAGGCCTTTCAATTCTCAAAAAAATGATCTGCGTAGACCAGAACATCGAATATCCCGCAACTATTGTTCTGCCGGACCCAGTTGCAGTCTCAGGGAACTCGATGAGGTACTTGCAATCACGGGACCTGAACCCGGATGAGACACTGTTCATAAGCGATTCGTACAGGGAGGTTAGCCGCAAGATTTACGAACAGGAAAACGTTTCCACAAAATTCCTGGCGTATCTTGTAAGGAACATCATTCAGCCCTTTGCTCCAGCAAAAGGAAAGAAGAACAATGAAACAGTCTGGAAAGAGTTGACAACAAAAAAGTATTTGGGAGACGATAAGGCTTCCCGCGAGTTAAAGCGCCTTTGTTTGAGGGTCTACTGGGACTTCATAAGGCCGTATTATGAGGCTATGGAGGCGATTCTTGGAACTCATGAAAGCTTGTTTGTTCCAAAGGAGTTGACTGAGAAAACGTTGGATGCTTTGGGGTCGAAACGGAATAGGCAGATACTCATAGAATTGGCGGCACATCATCAAAAGCATGGTTCGCCTATGACAGTGAATGAGTTGTTTGAGAAGATGGGATTAAAGAAGGGGGCTAAGAAGGGGCTTTGGAGAAACTTGGAGACTTTAGTACGGTGCGGCTTGGTTGACAGGATTCCGGAAGGCAGGAAACTTCACAAATATAGCATATACGGGAACAAAGCCACAATCAGAATACGATTGCCGCTTACTGAGATGCGTCAACGAGAAAGGCAACCAAAATAAGCCGCTAAACGCGTGAAGACCGGGATGCGGCTTTTGAACTTGTATCGATTCCGTTTTTTCCCAGGGACGGGGAGTTCATGTCTGAGCCACACTGAGTGAACTGCAACAAGAAATTGTAGACCTGAAAATACGCGTCAACAACCTAGAGAAGCGAGTGTCCAAACTAAAAGAACCACCACCAAAGCCTAAAACCCACCACAAATTCATATAAAATGGAGAAACAAAGCACCCCAATTCCCCCTTTTTTGATTTCGCCGATTAGGCCTTAAAAATCAAGCAATCAACAACAACACTGAGAAAGAAGGAACAACGTTTTGTGCAATCACGTTCCGAAAGGATTTTAATGTAGATGAAAAACAGAAGAGATAGCATGACTAGCCAAACTGTGCT
>CAZJLG010000166.1:0-3939 GCA_964546665.1 uncultured Candidatus Bathyarchaeia archaeon | reverse complement strand
GTTCTTGAATGGAAAGAGTTTGAAAATTTTGCAGCCACAGCCTTTGAAGAAAACAACTTCGCCGTTAAACGTAACTTCCGCTTCAAGGCGTCCGGAAGAAGATGGGAAATCGACGTCGTAGCGTATAGTGAACCAATTGTTGTCTGCGTAGATTGTAAACGTTGGCGGCGTGGGTGGGGAAATTCAGCAATAACACGTGTTGCTGATGCACAGGCACAGAGAACAGAAGCTTTAGCAAAAAATCTGCAGAGCATCCAACGAAAAATAGGATTAGATAACTGGAAACAGGCCATCATTTTTCCTGTTATTCTGTCGCTGTTTCCTGGGCCTGTAAAAATCTACAACAAAGTACCTGTTGTTCCTATTCTGCAGCTTCAAAACTTTCTAGACGAGTTTCAGGGACATAGAACAAAATTAAAGCATTTCAAAATCAACTTGGGTCCTAACTTATCCGATTATGTCAACAGCAGTCAATAACGCTTTTCTGAGAACATCTCTTCTGACTCTTTGCATGCAACGCAACGATTTTTTCCTATGACCTTGTGCTGGTCAAATGGCAACGCTACCTTTCTGCCTACAAGTTGGGCTGCCGCACTGAGTGACCCTATTCAGGAAACTTGAGAACCCATTCTCATGTGTCCTAACTCTTTGGCCATTCTATAGCAAACAAGGAATCCTCTATGTTTTTCAGACAATTCCTACCCCCCCTGATGGCAGTTACTATTTGCTCGTTTCTGCCTAAAAATTTTTGCTTTTGTTCCGTTAAATTGCAGATACCGCGTCACTATCGGTTCATCGATTTCGAATTTGCTTGCATAGCACCAAAGCCACAATAACCCCTTCTTCCATTTTTGCCTCTTCAAGTTTTTTCGCTAAAGAGTTTTCGGTACAACATAGTTTAGCTGCTGCCCTTTGCCGACTCCTGCAGCATCTAAGAGCAAGTTAATGTGAAAAATGTGGATTTTTGTTGATGAAACTGTATCCGCTCAGCCTCTTTTAGTTTCTGTGACGACGTTCCAAGTCCTGAGTTTCTGCTCGATTTTCAGGTTATGGTGAAAGCCTCACATGTTTTGTGTCAAAAAGCCTACCCTTTTTGTGTAAAAAGTGTTAGTGTTTATTGTTGGCTCTGGAACATTTCGAGTTTCCTGCATGTTATGTGAAATAGTATGAAGGAGTGCTGTTCCTGCTAGGTTCAGATTGTCGATTAGTTGCTGTGCTGATTTTTGCTACTTCCCTCTTCATCCCCTAACAGTTTGACGAAACTGTTACCTGCACCGTTTCAACATTAAAACACCGATTTTAGCCCCATTTTGGGCTTATTTTGGGCAGTTTAGAGCCCAAAACCCCTATGCACGAGAACATGCTAGAAAGTGATGCCAAAAGCCTGACTTATTTGAATAAATTAAAACCTTTTTCTCAGCAATTTGGGGAAGTATCTTCGCCAGTCCAAGTGGGCGTACCGCGACATGGCAGAGCCGACGCCGACCATGCTGCGGAGGGTCCAGCCGCCGTAAACGGAGAGGTCGAAGCCTGTGAATCCGAAGGTCTCAATTAATTCGGTTGCCCGTAAGTGGCGCAGGGCATGTGTTCTGAAAGGTTTCATGTGCGCTCTAACTGGCTTTGGCTTCTCTTCCGGATCATAGTGGCTATACTTTTCTATGGGGTAGAGTAGCCCCTCAAAAGTTTCGTGTGCGTACTCCCAAGCTTTCTGTCTGGTGAAGGGGAAGACTTTGTCGTTTCCTTGCTCAAAGTAATAGTTGTAGAGCGGTTCGGTCCATGGTTCATACATTTTTTCTAAGGGCAAGGCAATCTTTCTTATTTTTCCGTCACGTTTCGCGGTTCTGACTGTGAAGATTGCGGCGTCTGTTTTGATGTCGCCTAGCTCAAAGGTTTCAAGTTTAACGTCTTGTCCTGTTGGTCCACGAGCAACGGTTTGGTTGTGAGCCACGTCGTAGGTGTTTGTTGTTCCAACGATTTCTGATGCACGGGCACAGAATAGATATGCTGCCATCAAGCAGAACTTTGCCTCTTTTTTTGATGCTGCCTCTATTCTTTTTCTTACGGTTGCGACTTCAGGTAAAGTCAGGTCATCCATCTTTGTTTGCCGCTCAGCTGAATTTATGTTTGGTTCACATATTTAACATTGACAGTTGGCGGGAACTGTTAAATTTACAGGTTGCCGGACAGCCGAGCACATCTGTCAGCGACGAATGGAGCTGATTTTTGTTCCCTTCGAAGCCTCAGATAGTAGCGGTGACCTGTTTTATTTGGGTAATACAGTTCTCACCAGCTTCACCAGAATGTCCAAAAACATCCATTACAGCTCATAAAAGTGGCTGGTTTTGCCTACCTCATACACTGCACAAACATGCAGTCAGGAAATTAAAGCCTAAAACAGCGCCCTTTCAGAACAGAAACCTCACGACTGCTTAAGCAAAAACGGTGGTGACACAGCAAAACACTTCCCGCAACTAGACTAAACCTGTTCTCTAGCAAATTTGTTTAGAGTTAGTGGATACAAAAGCATCAACATACTCCCTCTCATAGCTCAGTTTTTCCGAAAACGATTAGATAGTGAAGCTTGAGATCATGTGTCTTCAATGCTCTTAAGCCCACTTTCTTGAAGAGGCGCTTCGCTTGCTCTTTAGAGACCCTGATGGATATGGGTGGTCCCACGTTTGAGTCTTCTTTTTTGAAATCAATTATGGCTGCCCGTCCATCGGCTTTGAGTACCCTCCGCATCTCACTGATAATGGTCTTTTTGTCTCGGAACTCGTGGAGAGTATTCACTGACAATAGCAAGTCTACGCTCTCGTTTTGCAGAGGAATTTCGTTTTCTTTTGAGAGCAAAGTTTCGATGTTCAGGATTTTTTGTTTTCTGATTTTCTGTTCCAGAGCTGTTAGCATTTCTTTTTGGATGTCGATGCCGTATACCTTTTTGACTTTGTGAGAGAGGGGAACCGTGAAGTAGCCGCTTCCGCAGCCCAAGTCAGCCACAACGTAGGATGGCTTAAGTGACAACATTTCAAGTATTTCTTCGCGATTTTGCCAGGTCCTCCTCTCCTCTGACTCCAAGGCAGCTATGTGTTTCGGGTCAAAAACATGTGATTCAGCCATCTCTGTCCCTCGTTTCTTCTGGCAAACATAAACTCCAATACGCTAAAATGCACTCTGTTACATTTTAAGTAACTGCTTTTGGAGCATACAGAACTAAATCAAGACATGTTTTTCGAAAAGATAATATCCTCTTCGTTCCGACTTAATAGCAGATGAGTATAGCATGCCCGCTAATCTTCCTGCAGAAGCCAAACAGAAGTACCGAGAAGCATCCTTGGCTAGGAACCCTGAGGAAAAAATCAAGAAACTTCAAGAATTCATGGGCATGTTCCCGAAGCACAAAGGCACAGAAAACCTTCGAGCCCAAGTCAAAAGAAAGATTTCGCAGCTAAAACAGGAGATTGAGGACAAAAAACAGAAACGGACAGGCGTAGCAACAGGACCCAAAGATTTCGTGGAAAAAGAGGGAGACGCCCAAATTGTTCTTTTGGGACCAACCAACGTTGGACGCAGCAGCCTACTATCCACTCTAACCAACGCAAAAGTGGCGATTCTGGGATATCCTTACACCACAACAGAGCCGACGCCAGGCATGTTCAACTACCAAGACCTGCAACTGCAGATGGTTGAGACGCCCGCGCTTATGGAGGGCTCAGCAGAGGGGGGCGCCTGGGGACTCCAAACCTTAACCTCTGCCAGAAATGCTGACGGCCTTGTTTTGATGGTGGATTTGTCGCAGAATCCGGTTGAGCAGTTCGAGCTTATTTCCAGCGAGTTGGAGAAGGCGAAGATTCTTACTAAAAAGCCTAAGGCGCGCATCGAGATTGAGAAGATGCATATGGGCGCCAAGTTGAAGTTTATTGTTTTGGGGAAGCTGGTTGA
>CAZJLG010000165.1:0-3940 GCA_964546665.1 uncultured Candidatus Bathyarchaeia archaeon | reverse complement strand
GTACGTTTTTGGGGAGATTTCTTGGGCGAAACGTAACCGCATCATCCAGAAGCACACGCGGTATCATCCTGTGACAGGTCAGGTTGTACAGAGCGATTACGTGGCGATTCAGGCGGAGACCATCTGGGCAAGCCTCAGAGAGCAGCCGCAGAACAAGCCAGTAAGCCTTGACAAGCTGCTCAGCGACGAAGATGGAGTACCCATCGAACTGGGCGAACTGTTCAGTCAGGCAGCTAACAGGCTCTGCAGCGTCACGGTTGAGGAGACCCGTTTTTTATCAGGGCAATCAGGCGAGGCAAACCCCACATGTCAGTCACAATGTTCAGGCTCTGCAAAGAGTTCGGCTTCACCCCAACCCAGCTCGGCAGCCAGCCAGCCAAAACAGTGCAGGAGTTCATCCTGATCTTGAACGAGCTTGACCGACAAGCAGAGGAAGAAAAACAGAAAATGGAAAGGAAAGGAAAATGGCGGTCCAGATAAACATCGACATAGCAGGCGCTGAAGAGTTCAAGCAGGCAATGAAGCAGTTCGACTCAGGAATGCAGCATCAAGTCCATGAACGACTAGAAAACTGGGCTGCGGAGGTTAAGGCGTCTGCTGGGCAGCAGGTTCCAGTGAAAACTGGGCAGCTACGGGGCTCGATCTACGCCAAAGTAGGCGAATGGGTTGCGGAGGTGGGCGCAGAAGCTTCGTATGCAGTGTTTGTTGAGTTTGGGACCCGTTACATGAGGGCTCGTCCCTTCCTCTATCCCGCTGTGCAGGAGGCTTTGCCTCGGCTGGAAGCCATAATCCTTGAAGCCATCGAAGCCGCAAAAAGGGAGGCTGGTCTGTGAGTTTCCGTGAGATAGCTGTTACGGTGCGGGCGGTTAACCGTGCCAGCAACGAGTTCGCCCGAATACAGACAGACGCTGAGGCGTTAACGGCGAGAATCAAAAGTTTAGGCTCCGCAGTCGCTGGCTTAGGAGCAGCAGGCGTAGCCGTCGGCTATGTAGCAGAACAGTTTGGGTTACTGAACAGTGAGCAGACACGGGTTTTCAACAGCGCCATGATGGTTGTGACTGTTATGGGCACCTTTATGCGAACCAGCGTGGGTGTGGCTGTCGCCCAGAAAGTGTATGCTGCGGCATGCTGGATTGCTACAGCTGCACAGAATGCCCTGAACATCAGCTACGCCACGTTTTTGGCTTTGACGGGTGTGGGTGTGGCTGTGATTGTTGCTGCCGCCGCTGCGATGTGGCATTTTGCCTCCCAGATGGATGCCGCCACAGCCTCCGTGAAAGACTACAATGCTGCCTGGGCAGAAACTGGCGGTTACAGCAGAAACGTGAGGCGGGCTGGAGAAGAGGAGGCTTTCAGGAGGAGAGGCGTCGAATGAGCGTAGCTTTGCCTGTTGTTGCCCTGGTTTTTGGTTCGGTTACTCCGCCGCAGGACGATGTGCTGGATTTGAGTGTTCATTTAGGCTGCACCAACGAGGTTTCAAGCTTTTCGTGTCTTCTCCAGAATTTTGACAAAAAATACACCGTCACCTACCCCATCACTGTGGGCGTTAACGGGAGCCTGAGCATCGGAAGAGGAACTAACTGTCCCCTGATAGCTACGGTAAGAGTTGAGGAGGTTGTCTGCGAGTCCACGTCCTCCGAGAACTACATTCGGGTTAAGGGGCGCTGCTGGGGCGAGAAACTCTTCAGGCGCGTGATAACGAAGACGTACGAGAACATGAAGGGCGAAGACATCGTAAAAGACCTCATCGACTACTATGTGGGGCTCAGCCATGTTCGAGACTCGACAGAGCTCATAGAAGACACGGACACAACCTACACGTTGCTGGAGTACGAGAACACGCCAGTCTTTGATGTTCTACGATACATTGCCTCCTCAGCGGACAAAACAGGAGTAGTTGGCTTCGACTTCAGGGTTGAGCCTGACGCCAACTTCGCCTTCTTTCCGCGGAACAGCAAAAGCAGCAGCGTAAGCCTGTCTGAGCTTATAGAGGAAAGCGAGTACAGTCGGGACATTCATAGGATACGAAACAGAATTGTGGCGTACGGCGCCAGAGAACGACCATACCCCCTGGATGTTGATGGACAGCCATGGAGTGATTCACTCACAGAAGACCTGACTCAGGTAAATTACTGGCTTGAGCATCCGCTTGGCAAATGGGAGCCTCTGACAGGAAACACGACCATGAGCATAGAAACGTCCAGCGTGTTTCAGGGGTCAAAATGTGTCAAGGCAACATGCACAGCCTACATGTACTATGTCTCGTTTTGGTGGATCTTCCCTAGCGGCTACGTAAATTCGAGCAGTTATCCAGCGCTGATTTTTGCCATCAAAGCCGACTCCCATCACGCGTTGAACCACACAATCGAGCTTCATGACGGCAGCGGCGACGACAACATTGTCTGGAGAGGCTTCACCATCCCCAAAACTGGAGAATGGCAGCTAATCAAAGTTGAGATAGGAAAAAACCACGTGGACGAGTGGACAGAAAGCATCTTCAACTCCAGCAGCTTCAGGTGGGACCTCATACGGGGCATCAGATTCACAATCGACCAAAACGTCGACGATTACGGAAGCGTCTGGGTGGACATGTTCCACTTCGGAAAGGGACGCTGGCAAGCAAGACGCCCCTCATTGTTACAGGAGCCGACAGCCAGCCAAACAGCCTACGGAGTGCGTGAGCTGGTGGAGGTGGATGAGGAGCTTCACAGCGACAACGAATGCGCCCTCAGGGCTAAGGCTTTGCTGGCGCATCTGGAGAACCCCGCAGAAACCATAACGGTGCGCAGCACAGTCATAGACTATGGCACCGCAACTTTGTTGCCTGGAGACAAGATTCACGTTGCACTTCCCAACGAGAACATAGACGCTGACTACCGCATCATAAGCGCAGAATACAACGTGAAGGCTGCCACTCAGACTCTGGAGGTGATTCTGGAGCTTGGAAAAGAAGCGCCACTTCTCGCCGATTATTTGTACACGCTGCAGAGCAGAAGCAGCTCACTAGCAAGATACAAACGGGGACAATAAGGATGGACAAAAAAATTTTGAACAAACTCGAAAAACTGCAGTTCGGAGACCTTGTTCGAGTCTACTGGCTGGACGCAAGCGAAGCCATGGGCAGAACCGGAGAAGGCGGCGAACCACACTTTGACACTCCAGTAGCCAGCATCGGACACTACGTTGGCGTAAAAGGAAATCGGACAAGGCACCTGATTCTGCTGAAGGACATCTTCCAGATAACCGAAAAAACGTACGATCTGGTCTACAACTGCATCCCGCTGGGCATGATCGAAAAAGTCAATGTCAGACGAAAAAAAGACCTGGAAACCGAGTTCCATGAGATAATCAAGAAGAACCTCATGAAAATCAAAACCAAAAGCGGACGCTTCGTGAAAGTCAAATGCAGGTGGAGCAAACGTGAAAGAGCGAATCTCTAAACTGTTAACCAAGAAGGTTCTGGTGAAATCCGGAGAAAAGGTGACGCGGGTGGAGGTTCCGCCCAGCCAAACCCTAGTTTACGGAGTCCTAGCCGCCACAGCAACACTAGTCCTGTTGACGGCTCTAGAAATTGCTCACATGGCTTTTCTCGGCAGCTTCAACGCCGAAATCTTCGCAACCATAACCCTGATTGTCGGAACCCTGCTGGGAACATTCTTTGGGCAGAGGGCGTGAGCATATTTGAAGACTAATAATACTTCATTGTTGAAAAATAGCTTTTTTCAGAAAATCAGACGCACAGCAAAAAAATTAGACGTGAATACACAAACACTCCGCGCAGACCTGATTCTAGACTTGAAAGTTTTAGCTGAGATGGCGCAGGAACAGGCAACAAGAAGCAAGCAGGGAAGAAAACCAACCAAAGAACAGCAGAAGTGGGCAAAACTGGCAGCTTACATCAGCCGAAGCATCAACATCATAGCCAAGGAGTACGACACTG
>CAZJLG010000164.1:0-3941 GCA_964546665.1 uncultured Candidatus Bathyarchaeia archaeon | reverse complement strand
ACGTCTGGGTCATGGGGAAGAGACTCAAGCGGGTCCCAGAAAAAGATCAGAAAATCGATTTCGCCATCTGAGATTTTGGCTCCAATCTGCATATCGCCACCCAACGGACCACTCTTAAGCTGGGTTACGTCTAATCCTGCCTTTTCGATGATTTTCCCTGTTGTTCCCGTTGCGTAAAGTTTATGCAGACTCAAAAGATACTTGTTGAACTTCACCCACTCCAGCAAATCCTCTTTCTTGTGGTCGTGAGCAACCAAAGCAATCCTCTTTCGTTTTCCCATCAAAACCTTTTCGCCGCTCATTTTTCCTATCCTCTTTACTGTCACCAAGTTCCCTTTGACAGAAAAAAAGGTTTCTAGCTCTGCTTCCTTCTGGAAGACAACGTCCTCGGCTGATAAATGCACCAAGGGTCCTCTGCCAGATAATCGCCCTGGGACGTTGTTGGCTCATGTAAAGCACCGCAGAAGTCCATCTGTTCTGTAGTTACGCCATAGGCTCTGGCGCGGCATCCCCCACATACTTCACGGTGCTCGCAATGCCCACATTTTCCTTTCAGCTGGTCAAAGTCACGAAGAGCCTTGAAAACCTCTGAGTTGAACCAAATATCCTTGAATGCCCTTTCGCGGATGTTTCCAAGATTAAGCGGCAAATACGGACAAGGCGTAACCTCTCCTGAAGGGTAGATGCGGCAGTAATAGAGACCCGCCATGCAACCTCGAACCCACCGTGACATGTCAACCCCCTGCTCCTCAGCAACACGCATAAACTGAGGCGCACAGGAAGGCTTCACGTTCAGCTTGTATTTCGGGATTTTGGCGAGAGTGCTCGTAATCATGTCTTCGTACATTCTGGGCGTTATATCCTTGATGTCTGTTCCTCTTCCCGTAGGCACCAAGAAAAACAGGTGAAAGTTTTCTACACCCAACTCTTCCGCCAGCGCCATTATGTCATCCACTTCATCGTAATTCTGCGGAGTCACTGTGCTGTTAACCTGAACCTCTATCCTGCTTTTTTTGAGCGCCTTGATGGCGTCTACGGCAAGTTCCCAGCAGCCCTTCACGCCCCGAAACTCGTCATGCCTCTCAGGTATGCTTGAGTCCAAGCTGATAGCCACGGTTCCCATTCCAGCCTCTTCAAGCCTTCTTGTAGCCTCATCGTCGATGAGCATGCCATTGCTTCCCATGCCCATCCTTAAGCCACGGTCTGCGCCATACCTGATGATTTCGTAGATGTCCTCCCTAAGCAGAGGCTCCCCGCCGCTCAATATCAGTAGGGGTCTGCTGACCTCTGTAATCTGATGGATAAGCATCTTCGCCGCGTCAGTGCTCAATTCGTCCGCTAATTCTGTTTCAGCCGCGTTAATGTAGCAGTGAGCACACTTCAGATTACACTTCAATGTCACGTTCCATGACACAACCAACGGAACATACTTCTCTCTGGTCTGGGCATCAGAAGTTGCGGCAATCCTGATATCGAACTCGCATTTTCCGTCAGTTGCCATCCTCTGTGGCTGGGTAACTGTTACGGGGAAGGGGATGAACTTTTCGAACATGGATTGGGCGTGTGCCCTGCAGAAGCTTTTGCAGAAAAGCTGGGATGTCCCAGTTTTTGTGTCCAATTCTTTCTCTATGTATTTGTGGCTTCCGTGGATTGGACAATTCAGGAACCGCATGAAGCCTTCCAAGTTTTTCATGTCCATCTTGGATTCGATGAAGTGGTCGCTGAGCATCAGTTTCTGCAGTTTTGCCTTCGGCACTCCAACATTGAGGCTAACATTGAAGGCGGATTCAACGGTTTCGTCACCGAACTTCTTCTGCACTCGAGCCATAGTCTGCTCAAGCTGCTCTACGCCCAACTCGTCAGCCAACCGTTCCACAATAAGGAAACCCTTTATTGTCTCATACTCCTGACGCAAACGCATCTCAACAACATGCTCGGTCCAGTTAAGAAACACGCTTTGGAGACTGTCCTTGGCTCCATGGTCCTTTTGGTTGAGCATTTCCTCGACTTTTCTGGTTTCGTCACTCAGCCTCCTGAAGAGACGAATCTTTTCCTCGACTCCAGGCGCAGGCTTCGTAACAGCCATCACCGAAGCATCCTTCAGAGTTACGACTTCAGCCAAAAGCTCCTTAGCATCGGAAACGAAATCGCTGTAAAAACGCCACAGCATTCTATCTACAGAAGGAGTGTCAGCCTTCAGTTCTTCGAGAACAACTCTGGATTCAGCAGCCATCTTGCTTACCATCGCCATATGATACAGCAAGGAGCCTTCCATGCCTGCGTCGTCGTTTCTGCCAGAGGAACCATGAAACACGTCGGAGACCAGACTTTTTGCTGTCTCAAAGTCTTCGGAAGATACGGCTTCTACGGCTTTGTCAATCTTGCTTTTTCTTTCTTTAAGCAGAAGAGCCCACTTGTGGCAATGTGTTTCATCGAATTTCGTTAAAGTCGCCCTCTCCGCTTGTGATTTAGAAGCGTAAAAGCTTTGAGAGGTTATAAGTTCTTTGTTTTCGAACAGAGCGCTTTGTTGCTTTCTAGTATCTGAGCATGTTAAATCTGCTTACATGCTGATGTAAACTAGACATTACTTAAAGTAAAGTTTATATTACATTTGTAATGTTGTACTTACATGATGCGCTAATGAAACTCCAAAAGCTAACCCTATACCGTATACTAGCCCTAATCATAATAGCAACCACATTTCTGTATGCCATGTTAGTCGGAAATTCAATGCTGATCGTATTTTCAATCATAACAGGATTTATTTTAACAATAACTCTAGCACGCAAACAACAAAAAATCATAGTAGATGAACGAACCCAACTAATAAACGAGAAATCGTCCACAATGACCATGCAAACTTTTGTAGCAGGCGCAAGTCTACTTGGTTTCATCCTTTGGGGACTTGACTACATTGGTTACGCTGAACTTTATCCGTTAAGCTTCATTCTCCTATACTCTGCCTGTGCATTGATGATTTTGAACATGATTTTCAGAGGCTATTACCGCCGAAAATATGGGGGTTAGCCATACGTGCAGACTAAACTCAAGGTGTATCGTGCAATGCATAATCTAACCCAAGAAGACCTTGCGAACGCAATCGGCGTAACCAGACAAACCGTTATAGCAATGGAAAAAGGCAAATATAACCCCTCCTTAGACCTTGCTTTCAAGATAGCACAATACTTCAAAGTCAAAATTGAAGACATTTTCTCTTACGACAAAAAACTAGATAGAGGCCACAAAGTTGAATGAAACACAACCAGCAATCAAACTAGAAAACGTGAACAAAAGCTTCGGAACCATTCGAGCTGTCAAAAATTTGAATCTGCAAATTGACGCTGGAACAGTTTTCGGTTTTCTTGGTCCGAATGGTTCAGGCAAATCAACAACCATGAAGATGGTTATGGGTCTCCTGAAGGCAGACTCGGGAAAATTGAACGTTTACGGAATTGACGTCTCAGGCAATCCTTGGGAAGTCAAGAAGATTGTGGGGTATGTTCCTGAAAGCCCACGACTATACGAGTTTCTCACTGGACTCGAATACCTGGACTTTATAGCCGACGTGTATGGCTTAACGGCAGAAACAAAAAAGACGCGAATAGAAGAATACCTCAACGCCTTCGACTTGGAAAACCGCGAAAACGAGATGATCAGCGGCTACTCGCATGGCATGAAACAGAAAATCGCATTAATCGCCGCTCTACTGCACAAACCGAAACTGCTGATTCTTGATGAGCCTCTTAGTGGGTTAGACCCCAAATCTGCCAAAATTGTAAAAGATTTACTTCACAAGTTGGCGCGTGACGGCGTAACAACAATCATGAGCACCCACGTTTTAGAGATTGCAGATGCGGTTTGCGACAGGATAGCAATTATGTATCAGGGAAGCAAGCTTGCTGAAGGCAAACCCGCGGAATTACGTAAAGAAGCCAAGATGC
>CAZJLG010000163.1:0-3947 GCA_964546665.1 uncultured Candidatus Bathyarchaeia archaeon | reverse complement strand
TAGATGAAGAGAAACACTGGGAAACAGGGGTCATGGTTTCTGAGGTTTCGCCTGACACTGTGCCCTGCAAAGAGATTGAACAGATGATTCATGATGCCTATCAGCGGTTTTTTGTTCGCCCAGATTATATAGTAAAAGAGTTGGTCAGGATCGGCACAAGTTCTTACAGGCTCAATGTTTTGCTTAGCAATCTGAAGAGAGCGGATGCTGTTGCTGAGGGCGTGAAGCTGGTCACCTAAACTTCTTTTTTTAGAGCTTGCTTGTTTTTGGTATGGTCATAGTGAATTGGGCGCCTTTGCCGGGTACACCTGTTTCTCTGATGGTCCAGCCATAGGCTTCACAGATTTTCTGTATCAGGTAGAGTCCGTAGCCTGTGCCTTTGCCGTAGCCTTCCTGGAAAATTGTTTCTTTTTCTGTCTCGGGTATGCCGACGCCGTCGTCCTCATAGATAAGCTTCAGATGCTCCGCATCCTCTTCGTAGTAGACTCTGATTTGGCTAACCGTTTCTCCATACTTCAAAGTGTTATCAATCAGGTTATAGAAGAGCTGCCTCAGCAACGAGTCGGCAACAACTGTCAAATTCTGGCACTCGTTCACAAGCCGTATGCTGACTAATTCTGAAAAAAGCATGGCTGCTTCGTCGACACTCTTTTTCACGTCTATGCAGGATAGCTCTTCTGCGCCCAGCATTTCGTAGTTTTTTGCGAAATCAAAGATTTTTTCCATCTGATAAATAGCCGATTTGATGTCATTTAAATACTCTGAGGCGTTTGGGTTGGTTGCCATCGCCATTTTAGCCAAGTAAACATTGTTTGCGATTACAGCAAGCTTGTTTCGGCCATCATGCCTTGTCAACTTGCCAATAACACCCAGCTTCTCATTGATTTTCACAAGATCGTTCATCACCAGTTCCACCTTTTTCTCAGCGTTTTTCCGTTCGGTAATGTCTCTTGCTATACTCAGGATTACCCGTTTTCCTCGATAAGTCACAAGACTGGAGCTGATCTCCACGGGAACATTTTTTCCGTCTTTGGCGGTGTGAACTGTTTCGAAAACCTGTCTTTCATCGGCTGGCATTTCTTTTGCAAGACGTCTTATTACGTTAGGGTCTAGGCTAGAGTCAATATCAAAAATCTTCATAGAAAGCAGTTCTTCCCTAGAATAACCCAAAACTTCGACAGCAGCATTATTCACGTCAATGATGCTACAGTCAAAATCGACAACCCAAGCCGTATCATTCATCCCATTAAGCAACTCTCTATAGTTCTTCTCACTCTCCCGAAGTTTCTCGTCAGTCTTTTTGCGATATGCAATGTTTACAATTAGTCCTCGAATACCCGCAGGCTTGTTTTCATGGATAATGGGAGTGGAAGTTATGATACATGGAAATGTGGTTCCGTCTTTTTTCAGCGCCGTGTATTCATTAGGAACCCCTACCGTTTCTCCACGTAATATCTTGCCCATATTCTCTTTGCCTCTATTCCGGTCCTCGGGAACTAACATCTGAAGAGCATCCAAACCTTTAGCAAACTCCTCCTCGGAATAGCCAAAGCGCTCGAATGCGGCTTTGTTAACAAAGGTAAGCAACCCAGCAGCATCAATTTCAAAAACAACTTCAGGAAGCAATTCACTCAACTCCCTAAAGCGCTTCTCACTCTGCATCAGCGCCTCCTCAGCCCTCTTCCGGTCAGTCATATCTACAGCCATTTCTGATACTGCTATTACGTTCCCATTTTTGTCTCTGATTGGAATTGCAGTAATTTCTAACCAAACTTTTTTGCCGCTAAAACCCGGCACTACCTGTTCGTGAACAACTTTGTCTTTTCCTGTTTCAAGGATTTCTTTAACTCCACATCCGGGGCAAACATCAGTTAGATTGTTGAGTGTGGAATAGCAGACTTTTCCTTGTATGTCCCCCAAATTTTCTGTAAGATGCCGATTTGCCCACAAAATGCGGAAATCTTCTGAAATGATTGCGAGTGCGGCAGCGTTGTTTGCCGTAACCCATTCCATCAGCTTTTTTTCGCGTCTTAATTCTGCCTCTACTTTCTTGCGTTCGGTGATGTCAGTTACTATTCCAAGAATTGCTGTCTCTCCCTCATATTTTATCAATTTTGACGTAATTATTGCATCTAGTCTCTTTCCTTCTTTTGTGATGAGGGTGTATTCGTAAGGAGAAACCTCTTTGCAGTTCAAGTGGCTGCGGTAACTTGACTTCAGCAGCTCTAACGACTCTGGAGCAATTAATGTAAAGAAGTTGAATTCAGGGGAGTAAAACTCTTCTTTTGTGTATCCAATAATTTCTTCGCATCTTTTATTGGCGTACACTACGCTCCCTTTTTTGTTGATGAAAATCATGTTCGGCGACTTTTCCGCAAGATTCCTGAATTTTTCTTCGCTTTCCTGCAGCTTCTCTTCCGCTTTCTTGCCTTTCACAACCGTGCGTATACCATGGGCAAGTTCACTGTAAACAGCTTCTGGCTTGCCGATCTTGTTGACGTATTGGTCGGCACCCAAATTCAAGGCTTTAATAGCCACTATTTCTCTGCCTTTTCCAGTGAATAGGATAAAGGGGATGCTGTTTCCGTTTTCTCTCAGCTCCCTCAAAAAGTCTAGACCATCTTTTCCTGGCATGATGTAGTCGGAAATGATTACGTCAAACGTTTTTTCTTCCATTTTTTTCTTTGCTTCTTCAACAGAGGAAGCAGTGTCCACATGGAATGCTCCCTGCATTTCCAAAATTGGTTTTGTGACTTTCAGCAAGCCAGTTTCGTCGTCTACATATAGGACATGAATCAGCGTCTTCTTTGTAGGGGCTATTCTGGATTTGGGTAGCTGTTCTGCGACAGGATTCACCATAACTGTTCTCCTATGTACCCATACATTGACTTCTTGTATGTTTTCCAGAAGTGGTTTGATGCTATAATCTTTGTGAACTGGTGTTATGGATTGGGAACATAGCTACGTCAGATTCAGAACATTTACTGAAGTTTTTTGCTTTGCTGTTTTTTCTGAAAAAATATTGTTTTCAACAATGTACCTCTATTAGGATGCTAATATGCGTGTTTTGGGTTTGTGAAAGGTTATCAACGTGGTTATTTATTCATTAATTTGGTTTGATGCTGTGTTAGAGTGGCTTGTGTTTGCTTTGCTGTGCCCGGCGTTCTGGGGCTTGAACAGCGTTTTCTACAAGTTTCTTATGACCAAGAAGTTTCGCGGCTACTTTCCTATGCTCTCTTTTATGAGCATCATTGACATGGCTATTGCTGTTATCCTGTGTTTGGTTAGTCCTGCCTACTTCATTTTTCCGTATACCTTTTTTGCTATGCTGGTTGGTCTTATGCCGCTTTTGGCATTCTGGTTTTTCTCTAGAGCGCTTATGGTGGAGGAGATATCGCGGATTTCGCCTCTGTTACAGTTTGTGCCAATCTTTGTTGCTTTCTTGTCTGTTATTTTTTTGGACGAAATCCTGACTGCGCAGCGGTACTTGGGCGTCGCCATCATCATTCTTGCTTCAGTGCTGATTTCGTACAGGAGTTCTAAGACTGGAAGGTCGTTGTCTTCTGCGCTTAAGTTTATGCTGCCTTTCACTGTGGTTATTGCTGTGCACTCGATTTTAGAGAAGTTTCTTTTGTCCTTCTTGAGTTATTGGTCGCTTTTCTTCTGGAATCTGGTGGGGGGCTTCTGTGGCGTGCTCTTTTTGATGCTTTTTTCTAAGATGCGCAGAAAATTCACTGAAACCGTGCACACTGTTGGAAGAAGAGCCTTTTTTGTGGTGCTTGTGGGAGAGAGTGTATACTTTATGGGCACAATATCTTGGCTCATCGCCGCCTCTATGGGTTACGTCTCTTTGGTTTCCGCCTTTGCAGGCCTACAACACTTTTTTGTTTTCATCTACGTCATAATTGCCAGCCTCTTCGTGCCCCAGCACCTCAAAGAAGAACTAA
>CAZJLG010000162.1:0-3968 GCA_964546665.1 uncultured Candidatus Bathyarchaeia archaeon | reverse complement strand
GAACACGCCTTTCACAGTCAAGAAAATTTGACCAATATGCTACTGTTGTTGTCTGCTCTTTGGTTAGTTTCAAAAAATTGTGGTTAGAACAGCTGTTCTAATGTTTGAACTGAACAGAGTCAAGGGATTCTAGGAACGTGAACAGAAAAATCTCCTAGTGACTATTACCACAGATAAAGTGGCAGCCAACAATAAGAACAGAATAATCCATGAAGGAAACTCGGATATGTAGCCCTGTTCGTCGGTTTTAACAAACAAAATGTCATCGTAGTCTCCAGAGCCAAAAGAGTTTGTTTTACCTGTTAGAGCGAAGCCGTCATCGCTAGTCTGGACAATAGCCAAAGCCTGATCAATATTTGCTCCTCCATACGTTTGCTTCCACTCCATATTCCCATCTGAATCAGTCTTAACCAACCAGAAGTCGTAGTCTCCAGCCCCAAAAGATTTTGTTCTTCCAGCTAAAGCAAATCCTCCATCAGAAGTCACAACCAGAGACTGGGATTCATCCCATCCTGATCCTCCATATGTCTGGTTCCATTGCATGTTTCCATTCGAGTCAGTTTTTACTAACCAAGCATCGTAACTTCCAGCCCCAAAAGATTTTGTTCTTCCTGCTAAGGCAAATCCTCCATCAGAAGTCACAACCAGCGAATAAGCCTGATCCCAGCCTATTCCTCCGAACGTTTGGTTCCATTCCATATTACCTGAAGAGTCGGTTTTAATTAATAAAAAATCAAATCCATCAACTCCACTTGTTTGACTCCCCCCTATGGCGTATCCTCCATCTAGTGTTTCAACCAACGAAGAAGCGCTTTCTCCTTCTTCTCTTCCATACGTCTTATTCCAGATCATGTTGCCATTTGCATCCGTTCTAATTAGCCAACAATCGGAGCTTCCTGAACCAAAGGATTCAGTGTAGCCCGCTAAAGCGTAGCCGCCATCATTGGTCTGAACCATTGCTAATGCCTGATCGATATTTGGTCCTCCATAGGTTTGGTTCCACATCATATTCCCATAGGCGTCAGTCTTTACTAGCCAGAAATCAAAGTTTTCAGTGGTACGCAGAGTACCTGCTATGGCATATCCTCCGTCTGATGTCTCAACCAATTTGTGGGCATAAGCAGCCGCTCCTTCGTATGTTTGGTTCCATTCCATATTACCCAAAGAGTCAGTTTTAATCAACAAAAAATAGGAGGAACCGATACCAACAGGAAAAGAGGTTGTACCTGCTATGGCATATCCTCCGTCTGTTGTCTCAACTAACGAAGTGGCATGATCAATAAATTCTCCTCCATATGTTTTGCTCCACATCTCAGAGGCTCCAACCAAACTAATTGAAGCAAAACTGACTAAAATAAAAAGAAGCATACTTGAAAGAATGAGCCCTGTTTTTTGCTCCCCCATTTGAGGTACCTACTAAAGTCTGTATTTACTCAGCTGAAAAACGTTTTTGTCAAGAAACCTTGACTAAACCACATCTTAATATAGTCAAGAAAGTTTGACCAATACGCTGTTGTTGTTGTCTGTTCTTTGTATAGTTGTTGGAACAGCTGTTCTAATGTGTGGACTTAAAAGCATCTGAAATCTAGAGTATGGTTGGAGAAAAGCGTGAATAAGATTCTGGCTTACACGGTGATTGCCATATTGCTTGGCTCAGTCACGATGGTTGTTCCCCTAGCCTTGCTTGGACCAAACAACCTTGTTCCAGCTGATACCACAAACACATATTCTGGTTCAGGCGAAGAACTATCAGAACGTAAAGACACGTTAGCACCTTCTGAAGCAACAACTCAACAAACCAACGAAACATGCCCCTCATATTCGCAAGACTCTGGCGTGGGAGAAGCAGATGTCGCTTCTGGCCTGTCTTCGGCTGGGTTGATGATTGTTCCCGGTTTCGTTGTTGCCTTGGGAGTTTTTGTTTACCTCAAAAAGCGGACCCCGTAGTGTTCTACTTTTGGTACACCATGTTCTAAAACGTAGCATTAAGTTCCCTCAAGATAATGTGTAACTAAACAGAAAAAAAGGTGAAAACATGAAAAACACTAAACGGTTTATCTTCTCTTTCCTAGCAACACTTCTAATCATCTCCTCAATTCCCCTGTCTCTTTACCTCATCAACCCTCAAGGCACAGAATGGACAGCAGATGGTTCGCTGAACAGGTTCTCCTCATACGAAGAACTGAAAACCTTCATTGACACAACAACCCAAGTAAACAGTTACCTTCTTGATGCACGCGGCGGGCAACTAGAAACCGCTGATTCGCTCGCAGTTCCCCAGGCGCCGTCAGCCTATAAAGCCTCTGAAGACGCAAGCTCCGACTACTCCAAAACCAACATACAGGTTGAGGGAGTGGACGAGGCGGACATCGTTAAGACCGACGGCGAGTACATCTACGTTGTTTCAGGTGGCAACCTAACCATTGTGAAGGCGTATCCGCCTGAAGAAGCAAGAGTTGTCTCAAAGATAAGCGTTGACGGCAGCATCTCTGGAATATTTATTAACGGAGACAAATTAGCCATCTTCGAAACCGAGTACACCACTTATCTGCTTTTTGGCGGCGTAGCAGTAAGAGAATCATCCAGCAACTCGGAAGAAAAAATTGACGACGCATCAACAGAGATGGTTCCTGAATACCCTAAACCAGTAACGTATGAGCCTCCCACAACTTCAGTCAAAGTGTATGACATTTCAGACAAAGAAAACCCTGTTTTGACGAGAGACTTTTCCATTGACGGAAACTACTTCAGCTCAAGGATGATCGGCGACTACGTCTACGTTGTTGCAACCATGTATACCTACGTCACAGAAACCGACGTCGCCCTCCCCCGAATAAAGTCAAACAACGAAACAGAGGCGATAGCTGCCACAGACATTTACTACTGCAACCTCTTAGACAGCTCCTACACCTTCACGACCGTCGTTGCCCTGAACATAAACGATGATGCCCAGGAGCCTACCCACGAAACCATTGTGCTGGGCGGCACCAGCAACATCTACGTTTCACAGAACAACATCTACTTGGCTTTCCCAGATTACCAATGGCAAGAAGACGAAACCATGAAGACAGTAATCCAAAGAATCAAAATCGACGGACAGGACATAACCTTTGAGGCTTCAGGTGAAGTCCCAGGCTACGTCCTTAACCAGTTTTCCATGGACGAACACAACAGCTACTTCAGAATCGCAACAACAGTCTACAACTATAACATGAGAACCTTCGCTGCTGAAGAAACAACCAAAAACAACGTTTACGTTCTTGACATGAACCTTAACGTTGTCGGAAAGCTGGAGGACTTGGCTCCGGGAGAACAGATTTACTCGGCAAGATTCATGGGAGACAGATGCTACGTGGTGACCTTCAGAAACATTGACCCACTCTTTGTGATAGACCTCTCAAACCCCGCAGCACCAGCAGTTCTAGGTGAACTCAAAGTAACAGGCTACTCAGGTTACCTTCATCCCTACGACGAGAACCACATCATCGGAATAGGCAAAGAAACCGAATATGAAGCAAAGGAAGATTTTGCATGGTACCAAGGCATAAAAATTTCCCTCTTCGATGTAAGCGATGTAGCGAACCCCGTTGAAGTAGCCAAATATGAGATAGGCGACAGAGGAACAGACTCCCCAATCCTGTATGACCACAAAGCGCTGCTCTTCGACAAAGAAAAGAATCTTCTGGTGATACCTGTTACCGTGGCGGAAATAGATGAAAGCGACTACCCTGACGGAGTTCCCGACTGGGCATATGGACGCTACGTGTGGCAAGGCGCCTACGTCCTAGACATATCTCTGGACGGAATTGAGCTTAGAGGCGGAATCACGCACCTAGAAGACGGCATGCTAACGGACGGCGGATACTACTACTATTACGAATACTCAGGCTACGTAGTGCAGCGAACACTCTACATGGACGATGTGCTCTACACAATATCCAGCATGAAAGTGAAGATGAACAACCTAG
>CAZJLG010000161.1:0-4005 GCA_964546665.1 uncultured Candidatus Bathyarchaeia archaeon | reverse complement strand
GCCATCCAAGAAGACGATCAATCTGTGGCTTTCGGAGGCACTGGAGGCGTAAATGGAAGCGATGGCGGAGCAGTGTTAAACGCTGCAATACATGCGGCATCTGCTGCCGGTGGCGGAAGAGTGACGGTTGGGTGCGGCGTTCTTTTCGCTGATATGATAGTGCCCAAATCGTGTGTTGAGGTTTGTGGGGAAGGAAACGCTACTGTTTTGCGGCAGAATGCGGACGCGAATACAATATTTATCCATTCAGCCGAGAAAATAGTGAATTTCTCCATGCATGACCTAACAATTGACTATAACCATCAAAATCAGTCTTCTCCAAAAGAGGGCATGTATATCGGATACGCGTCAGAGTATGTGCATTTCTACAATTTGTGGATTAGAAACTGCAAAAAGTTTGGCATCCATTTAGCCTCTCTGAATCAGCTAAACGATCCGCCCATCTCATGCAAAAACGTGAAGGTTGAAGACATAGTCTTCACGGATGTTGTAGCCGAAAACTGGGATTTATGTGTGGTTGCGTCTCATGGCGGCTGCATAAGAAACGTCACAATCTCTGGGATGCATCGAAACGGCGGGATAGTGGCTTTTGAGGGCACCAATTTGCTGGTTACTGACTGCCACGTGACTATAGACAGTCAGGATGGTGAAATCGTTGGTGGAATATGGCTTGGCTCCTGCAACTATTCCCTTTGCGCCAATAATACGGTAGTTGGACAGACCATGAATGGCATATATGAAACAATTGGCATAAGAGTGAACACAGAACATGACAACATGAAACCCAGAGACAGCTACAGAAACATGGTCATCGGCAACATAGTGTCTACGATACGTCATGGAATAATGCTTGAAGAAACAAACGACGACTACGTTGCCTTCAACACAATCTTCGACTGCGCCAACGGAATAGCATTCCCAGATTACGGCAACCCCGCTGCATGCAACCCAAAAGTCGTGTTCAACACATTAAACAACGTTGCCAACCATATTCGAGAATTTATAACCCCAATAAGCATGCAACAATACTTCAATTATAGTCCATGACATCTACTACAGAACAAAAACGCACCGATTCTAGATTTGGAATTGCCCATTCTTCAGTATTGTAAATGTTTTGCCGTTTTCTTTGGTGACCTTCACTGTGGGGTCTGATATGAGCAGATCCATGTGATTCTTTGACGGATTTTTTCCTCCAGGCATGTCCGTGTTTGCTCCAAAAGCCACATGAACTGTGCCCAAAAGTTTCTCTGCCTCAAGAAACTCCTCCACAAAGCTTGCTTTAGCATTGATTCCGAAAGCGAACTCTCCCACAACGTCAGCCCAGTCGTCAGTGGCAAACGTTTCCGTTATTCTCCTCAAGTGCTCCTCGTCCTCTGAAAACACATTTTCTACTCTGCCGTTTCTTGCTGTCACTTCCACGGGTTTTTCGAGTTTTCCGATCCCGCCAATTGCCATATCGCAGACAAGTTTTCCATTCAAAGAATCTTCAACAGGTGCAACGATGACTTCGCCCGTGGGAAGATTCAACCATTTCATTGTTTTCCAGTCCAGCTTTGTATCCGTGAAGAATCTCCGGTTTTTTGCGCTTAACGTCAAGCGGGTTCCCGCTGGATTAAGAATCTCCACAATTACTGTGTCTTTGAGGGCCTTGATGAGCCTATCTGCATGACCTTGCATACTCTTATGATCTTCTGCTGTGAGCGCCAGAGCGCCTTCAGTGAGCATAGCTAATGTTACTCCGGGGCAGTGTCCCAGACGTGATTTGTGGTCCTGTGTTTCAGCTTTTATGAGTTTTATTCTGAAAGGCGTCTCTTCGCGGTTACCACGCAACAGGTTAATGTAAATGTCGGGTTTCTGGGTCAAAAATCCTTGAAGCTTTTCGGGGATTTCTGTTCTAGGCTCTTTTGTTTTTTCAAGAACTACAAGTTTTGTGTCTAATCCTAGGGCATAAGCGCCGTTTGCGAAGGCTTCTCCAACCGCAACTTTTTCTTCATCGCAGACTATGAGGATTGTTTCTCCGTTTCTGGCTTCAAGAACGTTTTCTAACGCGTTTTTTGCGGCTTCTGAAGCATCCAAGCAGGTCACCTTATGGACTGGTGGTCTGACGGTTAAGTTTCTTTTTTTGTATGTTTGGTTGTTTGGCTTAGTTTCTGTTCTAGCTGGTAAATTATCATTGTGCATATCAGTAGTCCGCCGCCGAATCCTGTGAAGAGGACGCCTGCTAGGAAGGTTACAAAATATCTGTTAGAAACCAGAAAATAGTCAGCAATTTCAAGAAATGTTGTGGGAATGTCTAGGCTGTTTGCCCACAAAAACATTCCAGCTGCAGCCGCAAACATAACAAGCGCTCCACCAAGCGAAACTTGCCACTCTTTCAATAGACTCACCGATGCCTTTTATTGAACAACACACGTTTATTCTTTTTCAATCTCTGCCACTTTTGGTTACCAGAACACCATTTAATCAGCTATTACGCCGTCTTCCAATTTGATTTTTCTTTGAGCATAATCTGCGATGTCATGCTCGTGGGTAATCACTATCACCGTTGTCTTGGTTTCTTCATGAAACTTTTTAATCAACTCCATAACTTGCCGTCCAGTCTCTGAGTCCAAATCTCCAGTGGGTTCATCTGCAAACAGAACCTTAGGCCGATTCGTTAATGCCCTCGCAATCGCAACTCGCTGCATCTGACCTCCACTCAGCTGCGCAGGATATTGCTTAGCTTGTTGTTTGAGTCCAACTCCGTCCAGAAGCTCTTCTATTCTGGTTTTGAGTTTTTTACTGAATCCTCCTAGATCAGCTGGGAGAGCTACGTTTTCTCGGGCATCATAGTGGGGCAATAGTGCGTAACTTTGGAAAATGAATCCCATATCTAGCAGTCTAAGTTTTGATTTGTCTTTGTCGCTCATTTTTTGGATGTTTTTTCCTTTGAACAAAACAAAGCCATAGTCTGGTTCATCTAGGCTGGCCATACAATTCAGTAATGTTGTTTTTCCTGCTCCAGAATTTCCCACTATCGCCACAAATTCGCCTTCTTTAATGTCTAAATCAACTCCTCTGAGGGCATAAACAGTGGTTTTTCCAAGAACATAGTTTTTGGTAAGACCCCTAACAGAGATGATGTTGTCTTCAGAGGCTTCAAGGTCCTCAGGAACATAGTTGCTAAAGATTCTGGTTTGAAATGTAAAGTATGGAAGGTCTGACCCAAAGAAATCTAGCCACATTTTTGACAGTTCAGCTTCGATAAAAAGGTCCGAGCTCAGCTCAGCCATGGACAGCATTGCTAGTTTAAATTCATCAAGAGAGTTTACAGTTTTAATCTCGTACACTGCTTCGTCCAGATAATCTCTCAGGGCAATTTGGCAGGCGTCAAGTTTCCTCTGGACCTCATCTAGTAACCCTTTGCCTTGATTAATTTTCCAAGCGACCTGCCGTAGGGTTGTATCAAAATTCTTGCACGCTTTCTTGAAGTCATATTTCTTGAAGCAAAACGATTTTGGCTCTTGAAACAGGTCAAGGATAGTTGAGAAAGTTTTCTTCATGTTTTGTAGAGCACTAAGTTTTGCTTGAAGAATTTTGAAAAACATTTCAAGCTTGGCTTGAGTTTTGGGGTCGCTGATTCTGTAATGTCGTCCTTTAAGACCTAAACTCAATCTCTCTAACACGTTGTCCATGTTTCTTAAATAAGATAATGTTGGATTCAGAAAAACTAAAAAGAAATTCACCAAAACTAGCTTGTCTGTCATCTCTTCCAAATCAATTTTGTTTCCACCAGATATTGAGAATTTTTCTGTGTCACATCCAGAGAGGAAAAAGCGGATTTGGTTGTTTTCAGTTAGATTCCATAACAGGGTCATGCTTTTTTGTTGCACTTCGAAATATTGATTCGGCAGATCTAGCAGTAATTTCTTCAAGTTTGATTCGAAAGTTTTTGGGAGTTTCTGATTAATCACTTTCAGAAATTCTTTAACAATTTGCGAGGTTTCCTTGAGCTCCTGCTTC
>CAZJLG010000160.1:0-4038 GCA_964546665.1 uncultured Candidatus Bathyarchaeia archaeon | reverse complement strand
AACATGAACATCATCGAAAAACGCATAGAAAAACTGATTGAAGATTACCGAGACGGCACCCTACCACGGCTACCCGGACAAACCCTCAACGAATCCTTCGAAATCTACGTAATGAACGAACTTGCGGAAGCCCGAGACAAAGCTGGAAAAGTTGCAGACGAGGACTTTGAGCTTGAGAACTCTGGAATCATAATGACAAGAACTGGAGCGCGTGGATCCAACCTCAACATCGGTCAGATGACTGCTTCTGTTGGTCAGCAGGCTGTAAGAGGAAAACGGATAATGCGTGGTTACGTCAACCGTGCCCTGTCACACTTCAAAGAAGGTGACCCAACGCCGAAGGCTAGAGGCTTCGTGTATGCCTCGTATCAGAGTGGATTAGACCCCATCGAGTACTTCTTCCACGCCATGGGTGGTCGTGAAGGTCTGGTAGACACTGCGGTTAGGACTCAGCAGAGCGGTTACATGCAGAGGCGACTTATCAACGCCCTTGAGCAGCTTCGTGTTGAGTATGACGGAACTGTGCGGACTTCCACTGGCGACATCATCCAGCTCAAGTATGGTGAGGATGGCGTTGACCCAGCTAAGAGCGATCATGGAAAAGCAGTTAACGTCAGCCGTTTGGCTGATCAGGTAAAAATTATGGTGGAACCAGGTAAGCCTGCTTCCAAGGCATATGCGGTGGAGCGCCTAAGCGAAGTTGAAGATAAGTTGACTCCGATTCTTGTGAAAGAACTGAAGTCGGAGCTGGCGAAGGCCAAGTTCACCCGCGAAGGTGTTGACCGAGCCATCAGCTTAACCTTAGAGAACTACAAGAGAGCCCTTGTTGAGCCTGGAGAGGCTGTGGGAATCGTGGCTGCCCAATCTATTGGAGAGCCCGGAACACAGATGACTCTTCGAACTTTCCACTACGCTGGAGTCAGGGAACAGAACGTAACTCTTGGTTTGCCGCGGCTCATCGAAATAGTGGATGCCCGCAGGAGCCCGTCGACGCCCATCATGACCATATACCTTGACAAGGAGCACAGGAAGAGCAAGGAGAAGGCAACAGAAATCGCCCGCGACATAATCACCACAACTTTGGCGGACATATCAGAGACTGAACCCTACATAGACCCTGAGCTTGAGGTGGTTGTTGTTGAGCTTGACTCCAACATGGTGAAGGAGCGTGGCGTCAACGCCGAGAAATTGCCTACAATTCTAAATCTGACGAACTATGATGTTACTGTCGAAGAAAACAGTTTAATCATCAAACCCAAGAAGCAGATGGACCTGAAAAAACTCGTGGATAAACTTCCAGCCATACACATCAAGGGCGCACCTGAAATCCGCAGGGTTCTGGTCACCGAAGAAACTGGCGAATGGGTCATACGAACTGACGGCTCCAACTTGTCTGCTGTTCTTGACATTGCTGGGGTAGACCCAACGCGGACAACAACCAACAACGTTCATGAAATCGCCGAAACCCTTGGAATCGAGGCTGCCAGAAACTCGCTGATTAAAGAGGCGCTGGGTGTTCTTGAGGAGCAGGGTCTTGATGTTGACATTCGCCACGTTATGCTGATGGCGGACATCATGACTTCCACGGGTGATGTGCGGCAGATTGGGCGGCATGGAATCAGCGGCAAGAAGTCCAGTGTGTTGGCTAGGGCAGCGTTTGAGATTACTGTTCCGAACATTATTGAGGCTGCTATCCGCGGAGAGAGCGATCCTCTGAAGGGAGTAACCGAAAACGTTATAGTTGGGCAATCAATACCCATCGGCACAGGACTAGTGGACCTTTACATGACAACAAGCAATAGAGAGAAGAAAGAATGATAGACGTCAACAAAGCAATAGCTACAACAGCGAAAACCGGAAAAATCCAGTTTGGAGCTAGTAGCGCCCTGAAGAGCGCGAAAACAAAGAAAGCTAAAATCATAATAGTTGCTTCGAATTGTCCTCAGAAAGTCAAGGAGGACATCGAATATTATTGTGGTCTTTCTAACATCCCAGTGAGTATTTATAGAGGCACCAGTGTAGATTTAGGCGCCGTATGCGGAAAACCGTTCGAGGTTTCTGTTCTGAGCGTAAGAGAACCTGGAGATTCAAACATACTAAAGATCACGGAGGCATAACATGGCTACTGGAATAAAATTCACAAGTGTCGAGATGCGCTTCATAGCCCTGTTTCAGAGCATAACTGGCGCAACAGTGAAGGACTGTATTGTCGATAGTGACCTCAACAGAATCATTTTTGTTGTAAAAGAAGGAAGCATCGGCATGGCCATCGGCAAGAAAGGAAAGAACATCCATCTTTTGGAGAAGATGACTGGCAAAAAGCATGAAGTTATTGAGCATTCAGACAATCCTGCTCAGTTCATCAAGAACGCATTGAAGCCCGCCAAAGTGGATGAGGTGCGCATAACCGAGCGCATGGACGGAAAAACGATTGCCGTGATTTCCGTGAATCCTAAAGACAAGGGTGTTGCCATCGGAAAAAACGGCAGAAACGCTGAAAGAATCCGTTTTCTTGCAAAACGTTACTTCCAGATACAGAACGTCAGCATAACCTAAGCACGTTCTTGTAAGCCGAACAGACTATGTTCTGTATTCCGTTACTTACAGCCAGTCAGTAGTAGGCTAGCGGAATGTTGAGGATAGGCTTTGTCAAGAAACCTTGACCAGCAACCAACACAGGCAGTCAAGAAATTTTGACAAAAACGCTTTTCTGTCCACTAAGTAAGGCATCGTTGGTGCATACGATGGGAGAGAAAAGGGGGTCATTCATCAAGTTACTGATTATGTTAGTTGCTGTGATGATGGCTGGAACATGGTTTGTTGATGTGACGTTGGCAAATCCTGATTTAGCTCCTTCTCCTTACCCAGAAACACCAGACACGACTCCGCCTTCAATCGAAATACATGTACCTGAACCCAGCAAAACCTATGATGTGGAAGCTGTTCCCTACTCCATAACTGTGACTAAGCCCGAGTCATGGTTCGAAAACGGCACAATACATGGAACGGTATGTTCAGTAGGCTATTTTCTGGACGGAACAGAAAACATCATTATTGTTGACGGCGAAACATCTTACCGTCAAGATTTCCAATCAGAAACCCGAACCATAACTTTCGAAGGAACAATGTCCAGGTTATCTAAGGGAAACCACACCCTGCAAGTGTGGGTTATTTCAGAAAGCATCTATCATCCCTCAGACATTCCTCACGACTTCTACGGATGGTGGGCTGCAGTATCCATGCACCAATTCGACACTACATCTGACATAGTGGAATTTTCGGTAGCTGAGCCCGAAGAGCTTATCCCAACAAACTTGACAGCAGACTCTTCAGAATTAGACCCTTCCGAATCAACCGATTCTCCCCCATCAGAGTCCGAGTTTTCTGAACCACCAAATTCTTCTGAGTCAACAATTTCTTCATCTGCAAACTTCACTTTACCCGCAGAAGCCACATACGCAGTTTTTGCAGCTATAGTCATCATCATAGCCGTTGTAGCATTACTGAAACTTAGAAAACGCTAAAGAATTCAAACGTTTTCTTTCCCCATATTCAATGTAAACTGCCAAATCCACAATCATATTAGATTCCTAATGGCAGTTAGATTGTTGGCAGCGGTCTTTTTCTGAAATCCCAGTCTTTTCTACAACATTCTGCTGAAAGATTTGTTTTTTCCGTTCAACAAAATTAAAATACTGTATTGTAATAGATTTTTTTGGGGGGATTTATGTTTGAATCATTCATATTCCGAGTCGAAAAGTGAAATTGAAAGGCAAAGAATCCGTGAAATCAGAAAAAACGTTGATTCCCTAACAAACGAAATGGTTGCACACCTCAACAAAATCAATGCACTTCTCAAAGAAATAGAGAAGGATAACCGTACAAGAAGCCAATCACTTGCATATTAGGAGACTAATAATAGTTCATGTTGAAAACTAGCTTTTTCTGAAAAACCGTTGCACAGCTAATTTTTCTGTTTTCGCTCCATCATCTTGTCTAAGGTGGGTTTTAGTTTCTTGTTTTCTGCTTTGATCTTTT
>CAZJLG010000159.1:0-4043 GCA_964546665.1 uncultured Candidatus Bathyarchaeia archaeon | reverse complement strand
TTTTTTGTGAGTTCCGCAAAACTTTCGTAGTCATCCTCATCAAAGGGGTCTTCCAAATAAGCCAGATTATAGGCTTCGACGAGATGCAGCATAAACTCTAGTTGCTCCCCAGCGTCCCGCTTTTTTCCTTCCATCGAATAAACATAAACTTCCTTTTTTGTGTCATAAAAACTGGAAGCGGCAACATCAAGGCCGGGTCTGCATTCGATATCTAGCTCAGCGGAAACTTCTTCGCAGGCTTTGGCAACTATCTTCAGGGCGTCTTCGTTTTTGATGGTGGGCGCCCAGGCTCCCTCGTCTCCTGTTCCACCAGCAAAGTTTGGGTCCGCTTTTCTGAGAAGAGCGCCGATTCTAGTATGAGCCATAATGTTGGCTTTCGCCGCCTCTGAGAAGTTACGTGCCTTAAGGGGAATAACAAGGTACTCCTGAATGTCCGTTGTTTTTCCCAAAGCATGTTTTCCTCCGCCCAACACATTTCCAAGAGGGTACGGAAGCACATTTGCCAAGTATCCAGATAGCTGCTGAAAAATGGTTGTGCCATAAGACGTTGCGGCTGCTTCTGCCGTTGCTAAGGAGATGGCGCAGGCAGTATTTCCGCCTATGTTGCTGAAGTTGTCTGTTTCGTCGATTTCGTGAAGAAGAGCATCAACGTCCTGTTGTTCTTCAGCGTCCATGCCGATAAGCTCAGGGACAATCAGTTCATCCATCTTTCTTATAGCCGCGTCCACTCCTCCTTCAGGATAAGAAACCACCTCAGCTTTGCCTGTGCTGGCTCCTGCTGGGGCAGCAGCTCTTCCGAAACCCTCAACAGTTATGATGTCAACTTCTATCGTTTCTTGACCTCTGCTGTTGAAAACTTTCCGCGCCATAACATCTTCGATTATGGATGACATGCCTATTTCCCCACTAGAATGACGGATTGCTGGTCATTTTGTCCTTTTCCTCATAAAATCTGAGGATACTGTCGGAAATCTCTATGTGAGAAAGAATCATTCGGCGACAGCAGTATCTTGTTACTCCTAAGCTGTCCAGAACCTTTTTCGGGTCTTCCCCAGCTTTGACTCTGCTGGTGAAGTCTTCCCACTTATCGGCTATCAGCTTGCCGCATGTAAAACAACGAACTGGGATGATAATTTCAATTCAACCTCCTACACATAATCATGACCTTCAGTTTGTTTCGAGCATTCAATTCCTACTTATACATTTCGGCGTCATTTTGGTGACTTCTAAACACCGTTAACCAGCTACACACTCTCTTCCTGAGTGCTCACCTGTAGCTCTTCTGGTCCCTAGCCCGAGCCCCGGGGCCTCCAAACTTTTTGGGCTCACTTCTTCGGGGGTCACCAGCGATCATTGTTCTGTCATAGTCTCTGAGGGCAGTGCGAAGTCGGGTGCTTTTTGTCCACTTCAGCAGACCATTAGCTATGGCCATACGTGCGGCTTCAGCCTGTCCCATGAAACCTCCTCCAGAAACTTTGACGTTGATGTCGACTTGTTCCCAAACTTTGTCATCTACCAGAAGCAGAGGCTCCATGATTTTGTCGCGAGCAAGTTTAGGCTCAAAAATCTCTAGGGGAACATTGTTTATTCGGATTTTTCCTTTTCCAATTTTGATTGTGGCTCGAGCTGATGCTGTTTTCCGTTTTCCACTTAATACCATAACCTTTTTCGATTTAGACACATTACTCAACCTCTGGGCTCCACCCGATTTCTTTAGCCAATTCTCCAACAGTTATATAAGGTGATTTTAATTTCTCTGCGCGTGCTTCAAGGATTGTTTTGGTTTCTTTTCCCTCCAATTCCTTGGGAGCACCTAAGTAAACCTTCAGCCGTTTGTAAGCTTGCTTACCTTTTGGTCTTCTATACGGAAGCATGCCGCGGATGGTTCTGCGAACAACCCTGTCAGGTCTTCGAGGATGTAAAGGTCCCTTTCTTGGGTGACCCACTTCAAGGAACGTTTTAGCCTCATCAACTATCTGCAGTCGCTTGCCAGAAATGACCGCTTTTTCAGAATTCACGATTATGATAGACTCGCCTTGGAGAAGGCATTTAGCTACGCTACTCGCCATTCGTCCAAGAATCAGCCCCTTTGCGTCGATAATTATTGTGTTTTCGGAAGACATAGCAGTTTACCCCATGAGTTTCACGTTTTTGCCCGATGGGTTCTTTTCCATCAACTCTCTGAGTGATAAACAGTTTCCTTTAGCCTGCAGAATCTTTGCCTGTGCCACATCAGAGAAGGCGAAGGCGGCTACTGTCATGGGATGGTCTGCTTTGCCTGCGCCCAGAACTTTGCCTGGAACAGCAACAGTTTCTCCATCTTTGGTGTAGCGATTCAATCGGCTTACGTTCACTGCTATACGGCTTCTTTTTGAAGCTGTCAAACGTTCTGCCAAGCTGAGCCATAAACTGGTTTGGCTTTCTTGCGATTTTTTCTTTAAATCTCGAATGAGCATAATAAGCTCCGGATTGGTTGCCTTTAGTCTCTTCACTTCTGCTTACCCTTTTTCAGTTGATCGGAAAAGTCATTAATTTTTTTGTCAAGAATTTTTACAGCCTCAAGAACGATTCGTTCCGTTGGCAGTGCTCCAGTGGATTCGATTTTGAAAATATACGCTTTTTCTTCCCAAGATATTTCCACTGCCTTCGGGTCTTTGGGACAAGCATCTACGCAGTCCATGCAGAGTGTGCATTCGAGCTCGTTCTGAGTTTTTATTCCTTCCGCTGTCTTTACGAAAATTGCTTCGGGACAAACTTTAACGCATTTGCCGCATGCGTCACAGTTTTGCGCGATTTTGACGTTTGGTAGATACACGTAGGTGCACATGGATACGGGCTGCCACTTTGCATGTTTCTCTCCTCTCCCCAGCCGAGCATAGGCTTCCAAGTTTAAGCGCTGCTCAGGAGCCAACTTCACTATCGGAATCTTGTCGCTGACTGGAGCGATGTCAGGATTCTCTGGCTTCAATTCTCCTGAATAAACTGTCCTTGTTTTGTCTTCGGCTTCGGCTTCCAGTGTCAGATTTGCTCTACAAAGGTTGCATCCAAGCTCGCTTTCGCATTTGCATTCTTCAGGAAGGACGTAAGAGTCTAGGTCAGTTTTGAGGGGAATGAAGCCCATTCTGTGGGCAAGAATTTCGTCGTTAAGAATCGAGGAGTTTTCGAGGATAACGATTTCGTCTATGGCCATTGTGGGAACTTGTGTGAGCATTATTCGCCGTAACGCGTTTACAAAAGGCGTATTGACTCCTCTAACAACGAATCGCATGAATTCATCGGTTTTTTCTAGGATTTGAATCTCTACCACAGTTAAGCCTCAATTAAGCCTTTTTGTAATAGCGCGTATAAAGCGCGTGCTTTTCAAAGAGAGAATAAGCCATTATTTCAATATTTTGGTTTACGAAGGGGAGCAAGCCATCATATTCAGGCTGCCGTCCCTGTTTTCCACAATTTTGTAGTAACTAATCTTAGACTCTTCGTCCTCTACGTCCGCCCTTTCTTCGGGTTCCGTCATGAGGGATTGGCGTAACTTCTTCAATGCGGCCTACACGGAATCCAGCCCTTGCCAAGGCACGTATGGCAGCTTGGGCTCCTGCTCCAGGCGTTCTAGCTCCTGAGCCTCCGGGGGCACGGACTTTGATGTGGATGGCTGTTATTCCTTTGTCTTTGGCGATGGTTGCGGCGTGGGCTGCGGCTCGCATGGTGGCGTATGCTGATGATTCTAGCCTGTCTGATTTGACGTGCATGCCTCCTGAAGACCTTGCAATGGTTTCTGCGCCTGAGATGTCAGTGAAGTGGATGATTGTGTTGTTGTAGGAACTGTAAACGTGAACAACTGCCCATCTGTCAACCTTTTTACTCACGTCTATCTTCCTCCCTGCTTTGTGTTATGGGCTCGGCTGGAATGTTTGCAGCCTTTGTTATTGGATGGTCAGGGTCTGTGAGGGGGCTCTTGGGGCTGTAAGACAGTTTTTCTTCCTCTTCCTTGAGCACCAAGTAGCTTGGAGAGGAAACTTTTCGTCCGCCAATCGAGATGTGCCCAT
>CAZJLG010000158.1:0-4061 GCA_964546665.1 uncultured Candidatus Bathyarchaeia archaeon | reverse complement strand
GGGCTATCCTCTCCTGTAGGGGTTCGCAGGTTCGATTCCTGCCCGCCGCACCACCAGATAAATCGTTTCTGTGATGAAGAAATCAGAGAGTTGCTACGGAAATGGACATGTCCTTTTTTTGACATGTGTCGGTTTTTGTAATATGCCCAACCATGAAATAAAGCGTATATTAAGATTTACGATAACTTGTATTGAGGTAAAACAGAAGAACACTCGAACATAAAAACAAAAAGGTGAAACAAATGGGTGTGTATACAACAAACTGGAATTTATATAGAACCCACTTCAAGACCACAATAAATAATTGCTCAAACGACACTTGTAGAAAAAATGGGTTAAGCAAAAACGAAGAAAATGAACTATTGATCTCGTTGGTTGAACAACTCAATGACCTTTGAAGACGTTCTGCTGGAAGCAATAGACGAAGGCTTGTCTCTGCTGGGAGAATTGGGCAAACAGGCAGTCTATCTTCATCTAAAAAACAGGTATGACCTTAGTAAACGCGAGATCCCTTATAGAATTGAGGATTTCACCGAAGCAATAGAGGACACTTTTCAAGCAGGAGCTAAACTCCTTGAAATTAAAATAATGAAGGTTCTATTCAAAAAGGTAAGACCTGTTCATGTTCATGTGGCAACGCCTGAAAGCTTGGACTTCATAAGCTATGTCTATGCATTAAGAAACAAAGGTGCAGTGTCTTCTTCGTCAATCGCCTTTTGTCAACAATAAAACAAAATGCCCGCGCTACATCGTGTGGGTAAGTTAGATGTATAATTGATCATTTTTTGTTCTTCTGTGCTACACATTCGTTTTCAAAAATTGGAAATCGTTTCTAATTGGCTTTTGGTATTTTTTATTGCAGTTTGTTATGTTTTTTTAATTGTTCTGCTCTTTTTTCTGTTTTTTGTGTTTTTGCTTTCTTTTCGGATATGACTTAAGGTCACATCAAGTTTTATATCTGAAATATTGATACGTTATTTACTATAATATGCTGATAAATGACATATTGTATGTGAGTAGTACATGAAAACAATAAAAATGTGTGGAATGGAGGAATATAGTGTGAATGGTTTTGCAATGAAACAAGTTGATAAGGGCTTAACAAAAGGAATGTTAGATTTGGTTGTTCTTGGACTGCTAAAAACCAATTCGATGCATGGTTATGGAATAATCATGTCTATACGTAAGAATTTTGGCATTTACTTTGGTCCTAGCACAGTTTATCCCTTTCTAAAGGGTTTAGAAAAAAAAGGATACATCAAAAGTCAATGGGATATGAAGAATGATCGACCAAGAAAAGAGTATTCACTAACCCCAAAGGGTGACAGCTTCTTGGTTGGTGCTGAACAGTCTTTAAGAACGTTTTGCCATAGACTTGTCTCTATGGGAATTAATGCGCCTTCACTAAGTTTTAACAAAATCGAGAACCAAACCACCGGCCTGCAAGAAATACGTTAAATCTAGTGAGCAACCCCGTTGGAGCTTCTGTGTGTGCAGTTGCTTCAGTCTGTTTTTTCTCGTTGTTTATAGTTTATTTTCAGAAACCTTGTCCAAAAAATTACGTGCAAATTGAAAAGGGGTTAGCACAGGAAAGCAAAAAGTTTAGTATCCAAGTCTATCGACAAATTCATAATTTAGTTAGTTAATAATTATGTTAACAGAATTTGGTCAGATGGGGGTGAAAATATGAGTGATGAGAAACAAGAAAAAACAGATATTAAAGTAGAGAAAATAAAGGAAGCGGTTGTCAACTTCAAGGATAATATTGACAAGTTAACCAAAGATTTATCGTTTGACGTAGACACATGGAAATTTAGTGTTGAAAGTCAAAAAGATGCAATTAAGTTGGACGTTGCCCTCACTGTGACTATTAAGAAAAAAGCTGAAGAATAAAGGGGTAAACCAATGCAAAAGAATCTTCAATTGGTTATTCTTCGCCGTTTCTTTATTCTGTATAAAAAGTTGATGCCTTATTCTACCATGTTTCTGGTTTTTTTTGAGCCAGTTGTTCCTTTTTTTGTTACTTTGTATCTGCGAAGAAGATTGGAAGCATTAATACAGAGTGAAACAATAAAAACGTATTATCTGGAAATCGTCCGCATTTCTAAATTCCGTTACTCTGTTAAATTCAAACTTGTTGCAACTTCCAATCAAATCGTTTCCATAATTTCGAATGCAATACATGATGTAATGAGGAGATTACAAAATGGCTGACATCTGGGCTGATATTGAAGACGATGAAGAAATCGAAAAAATTGCTAGACGCATCTTGGAAGAAATTGAAGAAATCAAAGATTCTGAGCCTAAAGATTTGAAAGATTCTGCTTTTGAAAAAAGCATCTCACAGTTATCTGATATTAATTATGTTAAAAGGCTTTTAAAAAATATTGATCTTGCGCACACAAAACCTGTATGCACCATTGAAAAATTGGATGTGATTAGGGGGTTAGTGCTTGTTACTTGGCTGCAGCGGACGTATTCATCAATTCGTTCTTTACTCTTAGCTGTGACTGCAGCACTTGTGGTTGTTCCTGTCCTGTTATATTTTAACTCTCTAAATTTTGTACAAAACGTTCTGTTAGTTTTTCCAATTTTTGTTCTTGGAATGATGATTACAAGACTGCTGGATAATCAAATAATAAAAGCAACAAGAAAGACAGTGAAATTTCTCTCTACTAAGAAGAAACTAAGAAACTTGATTATGAACAACTTCTGAAAAACTATTCATCGAGCGATGTTTAGGATTTAACCCCAAACCCAAACATAATTTCCTACAAATGAACGTCTACACTTAGTATACATGTGGCGCACAAATTTTAACCCTGAAAAGGTGGATTTTGAGATTTTTCTTTTGCTGAAAATTGAAAACATTAATTAAGAATTTTAGTTTCTGAATAGCTATGTCGCTAGTTGATGTAATCTTGAGTCGTAGAAGCATTAGAAAATACGATGATAAAGATATTCCAAGTGATGTTATGGACAAAATTCTGGAAGCAGGCAGACAATCGCCTTCTGCTGCAAACCGGCAACCCTATCACTTTATTGTTGTATCTGATTCTGAAATCAAAAAGGATTTGCCAGGATTAGTGTCAGGTTTTCTCAAGAATGCTCCTGTAGTCATTGTAGGTTGTGCAAACCCAGAAGTGTTGTTAACTGGGAAATGGGCAGTTGTAGACACAACAATAGCTCTAGAGAATATGGTGCTTGCTGCCTGGAGTCTAGGAGTTGGTTCATGCTGGATAGGTGCTTTTAATGAACAAAGAGTGAAAGATAAACTGCAAATTCCTGAAAGCTGGAAAGTAGTTGCTCTTCTATCGCTAGGATACCCTGCAGAAAATCCAAAACAACGAAAGAAAAAGGAAAAATCCAAACTATTCAGCTTTAATAAATTCTAATCAATTATTCAATCTTTCATTATAACCTGTTTGGGTTTGGGGCTAAAAAGTTAACTCAAGCCGTTTTTCACTTTAAAGAATCTATATGCCCATGTTCCAGCGGCTGCTCCCATTTACCACCCGCCGCACCACCATCTGTTTCGGGTGTACGAATTTTTATATGAACGCTCGTGATATAGACTATAAGGGGTAATTTTATGGTGTTGAATAAACAGTTTTTCTTTCAAGCCATCAATGTTGTCGCTTTTGCTGTAATGATTATTGTTAATGGATTAGCTGGAAGCACGACTGTGCTCGGAGGTGTGACAAGCGCTGATGTTTCCGCCATATACCCCACATTGATTACTCCTGCAGGCTTCACCTTCGCCATCTGGGGAGTCATCTACATCCTTCTGTTGCTTTTCACCGTTTATCAGCTTCTGCCCAAAAACAGGGACAAGCCCTTCCTGCAGCAGATCAGCTTGCTTTTTGCCCTAAGCAGCGCATTCAATATCTCTTGGCTGTTCCTCTGGCACTACGACTACATAACATACAGTCTAGTTTTGATGCTTGCCCTGCTGGCGTCGCTGATTCTCATCTACCTGCGGCTTGGCATCGGCAAAACCGCTGTTTCGCTTAAAGAGATGACTTTTGTGCATTTGCCCTTCAGCGTCTACTTGGGCTGGA
>CAZJLG010000157.1:0-4066 GCA_964546665.1 uncultured Candidatus Bathyarchaeia archaeon | reverse complement strand
GGCATAGCCAAAACAATGCTTGGCTTCGACCGAATTCTAGTAAGCTGCCAAGACGGCCATGAACGCCTCTGCAGGATACGCGGAAAAATGAAACGCAGAATGTGGATACGCGTAGGAGACATTGTTTTGATTTCTCCCTGGGATTTCCAATCCGACACCCGCGGCGACATCATATGGCGATACAAGAAAAACCAGGCAGACTGGCTTAGAAGAAAAGGCTACTTAAAAATTTAACAGAAACACCCAAACTATGCCTTTTTCTACTAACAGGAGGATTTAAAAGCTAGTCCATTCATCATTAACAGCACAAAAAACGGAGAAACGAAAAATGAGCAAAAAAACTAGCGACTCGAACATAATATACGTAGGAAGAAAACCCCCCATGAACTATGTGTTAGGCATCGTAACCGCCTTCAGCGGATCTGAAACAAAAGAAGTTACCGTAAAGGCAAGGGGACAAGCCATAACCACAGCAGTCGACGCAGTTGAAATAGCCAGAAGAAGATTCGTAAAAGAAATGAAAGTAGGCAAAATCGCCATCGGAACCGAAGAGATGCCGCCAAGAGAAGGGGAAAGCAACTCGCGGATGATTTCAACAATCGAAATCACCCTGAACCGATAGTAAACTCTACGTATCTCGGATGACAGACCGCGTCTGCATTAAAGATCAAAGCGCGCAGATACTTTTGTTGCCTTACGGTAGAAACTTAGCTGTTCGCTGCTGATCTGCAAGTTAGTGAATTTTTTTCTTTTTGTTTTTTTACTGCTGACAGCTTATTTGTTGCGTACAACAACTTATTGGTATACCGTAAGGCTTAAGATATAATATACGTTAATAGAGTAACAGGGAAACAGCTTGGGAAAAGCAACCATACTGACCCCTGTGTACATATCCGTAGCATGGACCTTAATGACCAGTTACCAGCTTTTCACGCAAACCACAGTACAAAGTTTCACAAATTACATCGCCTTCTACTTGCCTACAATCGGCACCTGGATGAGCAACAAAATAGACATGATCGTATTCATCCACTCCTTTGCATGGATTTTCCTTTTGTCATCTGCTATTCCCGCATTGCTTCTAGGAAAACAGAGAGGAGTCCTTGTCCAATTCGGCTTGTGCCTAACATTAGCCTTTTTGGCCTTCGTGATTCAGGATGCCTTGGCAGGTTTAGACGGAGCCTTAAACCAAATCCATGGGTTAGCGCCCCTGTTCCAAAATCCGTTATTAGCAGTAGCCTACTTGTCGATACCGTATCTTCTGATGATAGGATTCGACATCCGAAGTAGACGCAAGAAAATACAATGGATAAAGGTCCCTAAAATCGAAACTGAAACCGATGACTTCCCAGAAGACACCTTCATTTTGGAAGACGAATGTGCAAAAGAGGAAAAAACACAAGAAGCAGCACGGATATAAAAAAACCTAAATGCAACACCGTAACAGCAAAGCAAGCATCGTCTACTGGCTTGACAACAGCCTATATCTGAATGCAACCAACAGATGCTCCAACGACTGCTACTTCTGTTTTAGAAGATTCAAGAAAGGCATCAAAGAATTTAACCTGAAGCTGGAAGAGGAGCCGACTCCAGAAGAGGTAATCGAGGAACTGCGGCAGGTTATCAACAGAAAGAACTGGAGCGAAGTGGTTTTCTGCGGTTTCGGGGAACCTTTGGAGAGGCTGAATCTGGTTTTGGAAGTAACTCGATGGATAAAGAAGCAGGCGTGGAAGACTGTTAGAGTTGACACCAACGGGCAGGGATACTTGCTGAACAGGGGAAGAGATGTTGTGGGGGAGCTAAAGGATGCAGGCGTAGACAAGGTGAGCGTAAGCTTGAATGCGCCCAACAAGGAGATATACAATCAAATCTGCAAACCCGTGTTCGAAGATGCCTACGAGAACGTCTTAGAGTTCATCAAAAAGGCTAAAGAAGCCGGATTAGAAACTGAGGCAACAGCTGTAACAATCCCAGAGATAGAAATCACAAAGGTCAAGGAACTGGCAGAAACTCTTGGGGTCAAGTTTTCTGTGAGAGAATACATTCCATTCTTCTGGTAGAACACGCCACATTCCCCGACTGTTCTAAAACATAGTATTATCAATTCCAACGAATAGTTATTCATGAGGAACTTTACTAGAATGCGAACAGGCCTCAAATTAGGCATATCTATCGTAATTTTGACCATAATCAGCGCAGCGGCTGGATGGTACTTTTGTCCTAAACCGTCAAGTCACACCCAAGGCTTTGAGACCAATTTTGGCGGATGGACAGAAGACGCTGATGTTCCCCAAGACCCAAACAATCCAGGCTCCTATGTTGACTGGAACGTTTCACGAGTAAATTCTCCAGCCAAATCGGGACAACATTCTGTGGAGCTATACATCGATGGAAAACAGGATGATGGCACAGTTTGGATTGAAAAAGCGCTGTCAGCGAAAAGAAACGCGCAGATTCATGTCACTGTTTCTTTTGATTTGTACAGCGAAAGCGAGAGCTTCAATGTGATAGCCGCGGTTGTCGGTTTTGCGGGAACGTCTAATCCTGAGGTTGAAGCAGATTTTACTGTTCTTGGAAAAGCTAACGATGTTTCAGGATGGAAACGTTACAGCTACATGGCAACTCTGGAAACTGATTCCAGCGGAGAATTTTGGGTTGCTATAGGAATCAGTGTACGCTGGGAAACCGAGATGACCTACAACTTGGATGATGTAGAAGTCACAATTAATTAGAAAACTAAAACTCAGTCCTCTAGACTGAAGAGTTTCCCATAGCGCGTAACCGCTTCACTGTATATTGAACCCGACCAATCGGATTTTGCATTTGCACCGGTTGCACTCAATTACTAATTCTTCTAGGTCGTCGCCCTTAACCTTGGTGCTGACTATTGTGTAGATATCCTCGGTTTCGTCTTCCGGAGATATCACTATCCCACAACCGGGACACGGGAAGTCGCCTTCTCCATCAAGTTTGGTCAGGTCCACTTGATATACCAGAGGTGGTGCCATCAATTCCATCTTCCTTTCAACTGTGAATGCCTTCTGTGTTCCTATTTAATAGATAACGTTTATGAACTCGTTATCAATTCTCATTTTATGTACCCAACCTATTGTTGTTTCATCTGGATTTTGATTACAGAAGCTTTATCTGATGTATCACTGTTGAATTCCGAATACGAAACATATAAAATATGCCTAAGAACATAATAGGTATAGATGGGAGGATAAAATTTGTCACCGAAGGACCGTTCAGTCAAAAGAACCACAATAATTTTAGACGAAGAAGAACGGGAATACATCGATTCTCTCATAGATAAAGGGAGAGAACCTGGAATAAAACCGCTCATATCAAAGATGCTTGACGTTTACCGAAGCATGGGAATGTACGACTGGAAATACCCCGGAGAATACTACATCGGCATCAGCCGTGTAGCCTTCATCAACGTCGAATTTATTGACGTTCTCCTCAAATTCATTCCTAAAGAGAAATGGAGAGATGTGGGACGAAATATTGGAGAAATGGCTAAAGTTTCTCTGGAGGCCAGCATCGACATAGAAACCACAAACCGTGAAAAATGGGCTGACGTTTTTAAGAGGCTGCGCGTCCAAGGTTTCGGCGACTTCTACCTTAAAGACAAATTCTTAATAATTAGAACACCGCTCATCAGCAATTCAGAGTTTTTGTGCGGATTCATAGAAAGCTTACTTGGCGTTAGCTTAGAAGTAAGAACTTTAACGCCTCCCCTTGTCTTCGAGTTCACCAACTAAACCACAAGTCAAGAATCAGGGATGTACTCAGCGATTATGGCTACTAAAAGGAGCTGAAGTTTTTGGAAGTTATCGAGGCTCGAATGCAGCACAACGATTATTGTGCATTTTTTTGTGAAACAAACTTGTTTGATTAATATTTTTCATACTCTTTTGTCACATTTGGACTCTGAATTGAACATTTATGGGCAATACATATTTCCGTTTCATATTTGTTAAATACTTTGACTTCAGAGTTTCTGGGCATAGGAGAATCCTAATAATGAGACGCATAATAAAATCGAAAAAGGGAATTTCAC
>CAZJLG010000156.1:0-4111 GCA_964546665.1 uncultured Candidatus Bathyarchaeia archaeon | reverse complement strand
CTAAAAAAGGCAGTTGAAATCACATCATCATATGAAGTGTCAAATGAGTAAAGAAGGGAGTTTAATTCCTCTCTTGAAGTGGCACAAAATTAAGAGCGTTCTTCATCTCTGCGAATTTTTCCGGTCAAGGTTTCTAGTAATCACGGGCGAATGAACTCTGAACGAAAGTGGGAGGGATGAAACAGTTTACCTAGATTTTAATTAGTAACAAATTCATAGAGTTCATAGGGAATTATACTTGACAAAAAAAGTTTCAGAAATGACACTTGGCGAATTTTTAAAAGAGGCAGAAAAAAAAGACAGCGAACATATTCTGCAAGATGAGCACTTTGGTGTGCTAAACGTTTTGAAACGAGAAGGCGTTACAGAGGATGAAGCTTTAGGTATGAACATGACAAAAGCATGGGAATTTTATATTAATTGTTTGATTAACAATCCAACTAAAACGTTACATAATTTCTATTTCGCTTCAGAAGTGGGAACTGAAAATGCTCCAATAATTCGGTTACAGCTGAAAAAAATAACAGACTTGTATAAAGAAATAGAGAAAGAGCTTGACGAGAAAGGTTGTTCCAGCAAAAACAATGATGGTAACATGTTCAAGGGTTAAATGCTCAGAAAACACCTTGTATCTGTAGGAGAGCAGGTTCAGATGAGCGTTTATGTAAACAGAAGCTTGGAATGCACTGAATCATACGTTAAGAATTTGTGCGGGTTAATTATCCAGAGAAAACCTCAATGTTGTATATGTGAAGATGAGAAAGTGACTATATGGATTGTTGATGAAACTCGTTTATTGAGCGGTCTTGTGGTCTATGTCAGACTGTTCTGTAGAGAGCATGAAAAACGCTGGAAAGACGCCGAACAATTAGAATATAAACAGTTGAATGGAGTTATGCTCGTGAAGTTACCTTACCAAATACCTGTTGGGTTATGGACTAACCTGTCATGGAATGATTTTTTGACTTTTTTAACAAACTATTTTGGCGATAAGAAGTCTGTGGAAGAGAAACTTGTCCCAGAAATTATGACTCCATGCGAAGAGTTTCTACAAAAGAACAAAAAATTCGTTCTAAAAGGCACCATAGACAATTACATGAAAATGTAAGGGGTTGGGAACTAAATGTTAATTATTGATTATAGTTCTCGCTGAGCTACAAGGTAGCTGCCTAATCCAGCGAGCCATATAAGTGCCTGATAAACGGTCATACGTTCCATTCCGCCAGGACCTAAACCCAAGTATAAATTGCTGTCGTATGCAATGTTGCTCGTTATTGAACCACTTGTAACCATACCGATTGAAAACAAACTTAATGCTCCAAGCGTCATTATTCCAAGTATTACGTTTACTAGAGAAAGCGGTTTTTTCACCACTTTAAATGATAAAATTGCGCATAACCCAGCGAAGAAAAAGGTCATGGAGGACACCGCACCGTGTGCAAGGCTGAAATCTTTGGTGAAACGCCAACGCCCATTGCGATTATACCCGTTAAAATGAGCAGAATATTTACGGTTTAAAATTAGGGTTGTGTCTTAGAAAGTATGTTCCCAGGAGTACGATTTGGGGTTAGGGCTAAAATCTACACGACACCAAATTATGCTTTGCCTAGGGCTTTGGTTAGCAGTTCCATGGTTTTTTCGATGTGGTCTTTGGTTTTGGGGCGGATAACTGGACTAAAGCACTTCTTGACGTACATGCCATAGATGAGAATTTCTCGGGGGTCAGGCTCAGAGAGGGCATCAATCAGCAAATCCAAAATCCGCTTTCTGGCTTCGTTGCCTTCAATGGTCTTCAACAAGTCTGCAATTTCTTTCTCTGAATCTTTCTTCTCGGCGCGTTTCTTGGGTTTATAGCCTAACTCTTCAAGTTTCTTTAGAGCCATATCTGCTCATCTCCACTCTTCTGGAATTAAATTCTTTACTGCAGCTTTTCTTGTTTTCTGCTCAACCTCTTCTTGTGTCATCAAACTCAGGGCTGATTCAGGGCACCATTCAACACATTGAGGAGTGCCATCACATAGGTTACAGGTCATAACCGTTGTTTTGTCCTGGTTCAAGAATATGGCGCCATGCTTACAGCTTTCAATGCACCAGCCACATAGGTCACATTTATCGTCGTCAACAATAATCACGCCTGTTTCTTCAGACTGTGTCAACGCCTTTCGGGAACATGCACGAACACATGGAGCATCTTCACAAAGTCTGCATGACATAGGCATGTTAACAAGCAAATGGAAAGGCAATACTTTGATTCTGGAAAGTTTGGGGTCAAAAACTTTCTCGTTTTCCAGCGCACAGACAAGCTCGCATACTCTGCAGCCAGTACATTTGTCGAAGTCTGCGCTAACAAATTTTCGTTCATTTGCAGTCTGCTCAGACATTGCTACACACCCATTATCTAGAGGCAATCAGTAACAAGGTACGGGATGCTTATAACTTTTCATTTTTTTTCCAAAGTGGTTATGCCTTCACTGCATATGTTTAATTTTTAGCCTTAAATCCTGCAGTGTTGACCGAAAGTCGTTTCTAACTAAGCCCTTGTTGACAAGTTCGAAATCTCTTACCCTTCTCTTAGACTGAAACACGAGCCTCTTCTTCCATATTTCAGGCAAATCTTTAATCGGATTTATCATGCCCCTCAAAGTTGCCTTAGCCTCTTCATGCTTCTTCACAGCAAAAAAACCAGCAGAAGCAATAAACGTGAAAAAAGTCAAAACCGAAAACCTCCACCAGACGTTCCTGAGCTCATAATTTTTGAGCACTGTACGCACCCGATTCTTGGAAGAATGATAAAGCATCATTCCGCTTACCCCCCTGAGAACGCCGCCGCGATGAACAACCACCGCAGAAGGAACAAAGAGTATCCTGTATCCCAGCAGCCTCACGCGGAGGGAAAGGTCGGTGTCATCATCATATATGAAGTAATCAGGGTCAAAGCCTCCAACTTGGTTGAAAACCTCCCGTCGGACAATGCAGCAGCCCGCAGAAGCTGCCAAAATCTCGAAATTCTCTTTAAGCACATCCTCTTTTGAGCCATAGTTTGCAGCCCATGTTCCTAAGGCGTCAACAGCTACACAGACATAATCTAAACAGTTTTCGTCTCCAGCCAAAACCAGTTTAGCCTGCGCTAACCCCACGGATGCATCGTTCTCCATGAGTTTGACCAGTTCCATGAGCCAATTTTCATCATTGAATTCTGTGTCGCTATCCAAAAAAACGATGTATTGTCCGTTGGTTTTTTGTGCGCCGATGTTGCAGCCTTCCGCATGCCCCACGTTCTCGCTGTTTTCAACAACTTTTATGCGTGGGTCTGAACCGAAAGACCTGCTGACCTCTGTGAGGCTCCCATCTGTTGAGGCGTTATCGACAACAACAACTTCGTAGTTAGGGTAATCTGTTTTCGAAAGAGTGAGTAAGCACCGCTGCAGAAGCTCCTTCCCGTTAAAGTTTACGACAACAACCGAAACAGAAGGGCAACTCTCACTCTCTTCAGACACACATACCACCATTTACGGAACAGGATTTAGCATGTTCCCGTACATTTTCGCGTTTCATAAAGATGTTTAGGCTGTCTTAAAGGTTTTTTTGGCGCAAAAAATAAATGGTTTCAAGTTGATTCTACGACAGGAAAGAGAAGCGGTTTTAATGGAAGACTACAAAGCACCCCGTTCAGTCACCGTCGTGGTTCCGGTAATAAATCGAGAACTAACCATCCAGCCTTTACTGGAGTCTCTCCAAAAGCTGGACTACGACAGAAACAAAGTAGAGGTGATTGTAGTTGACGGAAACTCCACAGACAAAACTCAGGACATAGTCAAAAAGTATCCCGTGAAATTAGTTGTCGAAAAGCGGAAAGGACTGAACCGCGCAAGGAACAAGGGAATAAAGTGCGGCAAAGGCGAAATTGTGGCATTCACCGATTCCGACTGCGTAGTTCCTTCTAACTGGGTAACAAAGATTGTCGAAAACTTCAAAGACCCCAGAGTCAGCTGTGTAGGCGGAAGCGCAAAAGCTCTTGACACCGACTTCGTTTCACAATACGCCGACAATAGCGTGGTACGGTTGATGCCCTTCTTCACGAAACGGGAAGAACTTGAAAAAGTGAAACCGT
>CAZJLG010000155.1:0-4176 GCA_964546665.1 uncultured Candidatus Bathyarchaeia archaeon | reverse complement strand
GTTTTGTGCCTGTGCTAGCTGACGAAGCCCAGACCATCATGGATGCACAGAAAGCTAGGGGGCTGGAGCTAGAGCGTGGAAACATCCTAAAACGAGTGAGAAACTATATTCCGATTCTTGTTCCCCTGATTGTTAACGCCATCCGAAGAAGCTTGGAGCTGGCGGAAGCCATGGAGTCAAGGGGCTGGGGGGCAAGCGAAAAACGCACAAACCTTTACAAGCTTAAACTAACGAAGGCAGACATCATTCTTGTCCTAATTTCTGCTCTGATGCTCGTTTTCGCCCTTTACATATGGTTGTATGTGCCCATTCCCTCATTGACGGAATTACTTTTTCCCTCAACGCCCATCTGAGACACCGTCAGAGCTTATGCATAGGCTCGGAAAAACCGAAGATGAAATGAGGAAACTCCATGCCACCCTTGAGTAGACCTCTGATGTTTTTTAAAACAAAAAGATGCTGCTGAGCATCTTCTATATCGTTTGCTTTTGATGTTCAAAATAAGGTAAGAAAACGGTGATCAGTTGCAGCTTTACCGCTTCCGTCGTTTCTGTCTCTTCTTCTTCACTCGCTTCTGTTTCTTTTTAGCAGTCTTTTTTGTCATGCCGTGATGTCGTGCCATAATGATCGCTTTTCCTTTCGGTAACTTTTCTCAAGGTGTACTTCATAAAGGTTACGTGCATTGCTTTGCTTTTGTTGTCATCCGCTTTTCTGCCTTCCAGCTTTTGTTGCAGTATAGGCGTCTACAGGTCCTCAACCATCTCTGTCTTGAACCACAAAGCTGTTTCAGAGTCGCTCCATCTCATCATCACATGCGCTCAGAATGGTGTCCCTCATCACATACTACAACGTTCACGACTGATGGCTTAAAACCTTACTCTTCAGTTTTAGTTGAAGCGCTAAAAAACCCGTGAAGAAGGGTTACCTTTTGGTGCTAAATTGAATTCTTTGTGGATTGCCCTAACAGTTTCGTCTCCATTTTTTTCTTTGACTACAAAGGAGACGTTAAGCTCAGAGGAACCCTGTGCAATCATGCGAACATTTATTCCCTTTTTTGCAACTGCAGAGAATATCCGTGAAGCCACACCCGGCATTCCTTTCATGCCTGCCCCCAAAACCGCGACTACGCACACGTCATCTTCGGGCATGATTTCGCGAATATAGTCTCTGCCTAGTAGCGCTATCTCTAGGGTGTTAACTGCACGTTCCAGCAGGTTTCGTTGAATAACCAGTGAGATGTTTGATTCTGAGACGCTCTGAGATATCATGAGTATGTTGATGTTTTCTTTTCCAAGCACTTCAAAGACTTTTGCTGCGGTTCCTGGGGCTCCCACCATGCCTGCTCCGCTGACAGTTATCACTGCAACGTTCCTGACTAGGGTTACGGCTTTCACTCCATTCACTGTTTCGGCTTTCTGCCCTTTCGTTATCAGGGTTCCTGGATTGTTTGGGCTGAAGACGTTTCTGATTCTAACAGGTATGCCCTCTTTTTTGGCTGGCTCCAAGGCTCGGGGATGCATGGCTTTGGCTCCGAAAATCGTTAGTTCTGTGGCTTCCTGGAATGACAGTTCATTGATTGTTTTTGCTTCTTGAACTATTTTGGGGTCAGCCGTCATCAATCCGTCAACGTCGGTCCATATCCAAACCTCGTCAGCTTCTAGGGCAGCCCCTATGATGGTGGCAGTGTAGTCTGAGCCTCCCCTGCCCAGTGTCGTGGTTTCTCCATTCTGAGTTGACGCAATAAAGCCCGTTATCACCGGAATGGTTTCGCTTTTCAGTAGCGGCTCAAGATTCTTTTCAACCTGAAACTTGGTGAAGTTCATGAGGAGCCCAGCTTCGCCGAAGTTGTTGTCTGTTACTATGCCTGCTTCTCCTCCAGTGAGGTGCACCGACTTGCGTCCCAAGTCTTTGAGGGCTCCGCTGACTATGGGCGCAGACAGTTTTTCTCCAAAAGCGATAACCGTGTCCCTTGATTTGGGTGTGAGCTCACCGACATAACCAATTCCTGTTAGAACCTGCTCCAGCTCATCTATCCTTTCTCTGAGAGTCTGCTCAGCCTCTTCCTCTATCTGGCTGTTTTTGATGGCATCTTTTGCAGTAACCAAGTGTCTTTCAAGGATTTCTTGCTTAAACTTGCGGACATGTTCATGTTTTCCCTTTTTTGCTTCCTCTGCAGCATGGATAAGCTGGTTTGTGATTCCTTCCAAGGCTGAAACCACGGCAACAACTGCGCATTCGCTGCTGCTGTTGTCTGCTATCAGGTTGGCTACGTGACGAATCTTTTTGCCATTAGCTACAGAACTTCCTCCAAACTTCATCACTATTGTCTTCACGTCTTTTTCCTCGCTTATGTTATCATCTTGTTTGCTATGGTCTGTTTTATGTCCAGCAGATCCCGCAGCACTGCGCTGGCGGTTTCCACTCCACCCGCCCCCAGCCCTATGATGGTCTGCTCTCCCGCCGATTCCGAAACGAAGGTTACGGCGTTGAGGGCTCCGTCCACGGCTAGGGGATCATGTTTAGGTATTTGGGTCGGCTCCACTTTTATGTCTTCATCGATGGAGCCTATGAGCTTTAGTGTGCAGCCTTTTTCTGCTGCGGCAGCTATGTCTTGGGCTGAAACATCTCTGATGCCCCTGATTTTCACGTCTTTTATTGTGACTTTCTTGTTCATTATCCAGTTTGCCATTATGACCAGTTTGGCGGCTGCGTCAAAGCCGTCAACGTCCATGGTGGGGTCAGCTTCGGCGTATCCGAGTTTTTGTGCTGCTTTCAGGGCAACGTCAAATGTGAGGTGTTTTTCATCCATTTCTGTGAGAATGTAGTTTGTGGTGCCGTTCAAGATTCCCCTGACTGAGAGTATTCTGTCGCCTTGGAGGCAGTTCTTGGCGAACTCCAAAATTGGGGTTCCTGCGCCCACGGTTCCACTGAAACGTAAACAAACGTTGTTGTAGTCTGCCAGTTCTGTGAGGGCTGGCAACGCCAAGGCTAGGGGTCCTTTGTTTGTTGTGACCACATGTTTTCCTGTTCTGAAGGCTGTTTTGATGTAGGATAATCCTGGTTCGGCAGTTTCGATGTTGGTGGGTGTCACTTCAACCATGGCTTCAGCCTCAACAGACTCGATGCCTTCTAGTGCGGTCATGTCTGGGCGTCCATATTGGCTGCTTGCGGCTACTGTTCCTTTCTCTTTTTTGAGAGCCAGCATTTCCTCTAGGTCTAGCCCCTTGGGGTTGATGGCTGCTCCCTGTTTGTCGACTATGGCTACGATTCTGGGGCGGAAGCCGTATTTTTTGGCAAGCTCCTTTTTTCTTTGTGCAATTATTTTGGCGAAGCTTTGCCCGACTACACCCCATCCCACCAAGATTATCCTCATTTTATCTTCACTCTACAGGTGTACTCTTGTTGTGTGTTGAACCTCATCTATTACCATTTACCTTTTATAAATGATGAGCTACTCAAAACTGTCCCTCCCTCGATATTATTACTTTTTCAATTTCTAGCAAACCCCCCGTTTTCGTCAATAGAACAAATGAATAAATAATCTAATGAATTACGTAATAAAACTGAAAAAATTTATAACTCTTTGATGTGATACAATACAGTGTATTACGTTTGGTGATTCGATGAACCCTTCAACAAATCTGCTGCTATGGGGGTTGCGGGGGCTGCCCTTTTTGGAGCTGGCGGGCTGTGGTTGACATACGTTCTTATTAATATCACAACCGAGGACCTAAAACATGATCCAAGTCAACAGTTAATCACGCTGGTGATGGGATTCTTCGGATTTTACTTTATAGGTCATTCCATCTGGTTAATGCTGCAACAGCACAGAAATGAATCCAAACTGGAAACATCTTAAACCCCAAAAAAGCCCAATCCTTTTTTCTTGTGTGATGATTTTGGCGAAGCTTTGCCTGACTACTTTCTATCCCGCCAAGATTATCCTCATTTTCTATTCACTCTGCTGGCGCGTTTACTGCTGTATGTTGAATCTTATCTATTACGGTTACCTTTTATGAATAATGACTGCTGCCCCGTCTTCTGATTTTAGATTCAGAACGTTAATATATCACTAGTGATATCCTATCCGTGATTTGCTGTGATAAAATGACTACACGAACTAGAGGAAGAACATTAGGAGTGCCCCGCGGTCTTCTCAGATTCCTAGTTCTGAAA
>CAZJLG010000154.1:0-4176 GCA_964546665.1 uncultured Candidatus Bathyarchaeia archaeon | reverse complement strand
CCCTGTTATGGCGCCTGTGACCTGCCTGTTTCTGAAGCAAAACTGTTGGGCGCTGACCTCATAATCCATTATGGGCATACACCCATGACCCTGAACACTGAGGTGCCAACCGTTTATGTGGAAGCAAGAGCGAAAATTGGCATCAAAGAAGCCCTAAAGGAAGCTCTGCCTTATCTTGAATCTTGGAACAAAATCGGCTTGGTTACAACAGTTCAGCATGTCCACCAGCTGGGTGAAGCAAAAAAGCTGCTTGAGGCTGCCGGAAAAACCGTTTTTGTGGGCGATGCTGATTCCGCTAAGCATTCCGGACAGGTTATTGGATGCGATTTTGGCAACGCTCAATCTGTTTCGGATAAGGTTGAGGCGTATCTTTTTGTTGGCGGCGGCAGATTCCACGCCTTGGGTGTAGCTTTAGCTACGGGAAAGCCAACAGTAATCGCTGATCCTTACGAAAAAATTGCGTACCCTATCCAAGATCAGGCTAGAAGAGTTATCATGCAACGTTGGGGCAACATATCTACGGCAAAGGAGGCAAAGAGCTTCGGCGTCTTGATAAGCTTAAAAAGTGGACAGATGAAGCTGAAGGCTGCCTTGGAAATCAAAGAGAAGCTTGAAAGAAATGGGCTGAAGGCTACATTGTTTGCCCTCAGAGAGGTTACGCCCAGCGCTCTTATCCAGTTTCCGAGTATAGACGCGTTTGTGAACACCGCTTGCCCCCGCCTTTCCTTAGATGATGCACCCAATTATGGTAAACCTCTTTTGTATCTTAATGAAGCACTTGTATTGCTGGGAGAAATGACATGGGAGGAACTGCTCAGAAGAGGCTGGTTCGGAAACGGGACCTAGAGCGGGCGCTGTCACAGATTGAAGCTCATCCGACGCCCAACGCCTACCTTGAACAATACACCACGCCCTCGAAGGTGGCAGCAGAAACCCTCTACCTCGCAGCATACGTTAACGACGACATAATCGACAAAACTGTGATAGAACTAGGCTGCGGCACAGGAAGACTAGCCATAGGCGCCGCTCTGTTAGGAGCAAAAGAAGTTTTCGGCGTTGATGTGGACCAGGCTGCGGTGAAGGTGGCTCAAGAAAATGCGGAGAAAATGGGTGTGAAAGAACAAACCCATTGGATTGTAGCAGACATTGACGTCGTTGAAGGAGCCTTTGACACTGTCCTGCAGAATCCTCCCTTCGGGGTTCAGCGAAAAAGAGCAGATAGGCGCTTCATCACAAAAGCGTTAGAGATAAGCAGCAGAGTATACAGCTTTCACAAAGCCGGAGAAAGCAACCGCGAATTTATCAAAAGGTTTATTGAGGAGCAGGGAGGAAAAATAACTACCGTATTTCCTCTGGAAATGGAAATTCCGAGGATGTTCAAGTTTCACACAAAGAAAAAAAAGATTACCCAAGTTGATTTGTATATAATAGAAGGAAAAGCTTATGGCAGAAAATGAACGAAAGAGTGGTCTCTTCGTTGTTCCCGGAGACCGTTTAGGCGTCATAGAGGAGTTCACGTCTGGACCCGGAACCTACGTGGAAGACGGAGTTATCCACTCGCAAGTAACTGGGCGCACTCTGCTGGATATGCTAAACAGGCAAGTCTCAGTGTATCCCGTTGTTGAAGAAGCAACCGTTCCGCAGGTTGGAAGCATAGTCACTGGAATGGCTATGGACGTGAGAAACAAGAATGCGATTTTGCACATTTTTAAGATTGGAGACAAAAGCCTTTCTGGCGCTTTCAAAGGAGCATTGCACATTTCGGGTGTAAGCCACGGCTATGTAGACAACATGTATAATGTCTGCAAATCAGGCGACATTGTTAGGGCTAAGGTCATCAGCACCGCAAATAGGTCCATCTTTTTGTCTACGGCTGACAACGATTTAGGCGTAATCTATGCTCTATGTTCAAGATGTGGGCATGTTCTGCACCCGGCAGACCGTGGGATGAGTTGCTCCAACTGCGGAAACTTTGAGCGCCGAAAATTGGCTCCTGATTATGGAAAAGATGTGAATCATGAGGGAGAGAGAAATGAAAGTTAAGTTTCTAAAACAAACAGACAACGAACTGAAAATTGAAGTAGAAGGAGAAGGGCACTCGCTTCTAAATCTGCTACAGAAGGCACTTCTAGAAGATGAAAACATCGAAATGGCTGGCTACGATGTGCCGCATCCTCTGTTTGACCGCGGGATACTTTATGTTCAAACGAAGGGTAAACAAAATCCGGAAGACGTTGTAAAAGAAGCAGCGAAAAAAGTTCATGACCTCAACAAGGAATTCGATAAAGCCTTCAAGAAAGCATCCAAGGCATACAAAGCGAAATAAGCCGTCTCTGAAGTTTTCACAGCTCAATTCTGTTCTTTGAAGTTAAGAGAAGCAAACTGAACGCTTCAATGGTATCCTCATTTTGCTCCAAGATTTTCAGCGCTTCCTCCATCGCCATTAAACCCCACATCCAAGCGTAAACAATCAATGCCTCGGCGGCGTCAGCCTGTTTGTGGCGGTCAATCCTTGAGGGCAAAAATTTTCTTAATCCCGCCTTTTTGAAGGCATCCGCAAGCAAGCGACCTTGAACCTTTGTTCCGGCAGGTTCTCCCCTCTTCTTGGATAGAGCGAGAGAATAAAGAAAATTCACGTACGCGTCTCCGAGTTTGGCTAGTTTCTGATCCATCAAAACTTCGCTGAGGCTTTCGTATTGTGGCATAAATGCAAACATGCTGCTCATCTCTACCCTTCTGTCTAGCTTGTGAATTAGTAGGGGGTGAATAAGATTTAAAGCCTAAGTACGACGAATTGGAGGACGGATAGTTTTGCCTCCTAAGAAACTTCGATCAATAAAATCTGAGATTCGAGTGCTGGGTATTGACGATGGAATGTTTGTTCCTCGCACCAAGGGAACCGCTGATGTTGTGGGCGTTGTCTATCGGGGAGGCTACTGGTTTGAAGGAATTATGCGAACAGAGATAACCATTGATGGGTTGGATGCTACAGAAAAACTAGTTGCCATGATCAAAGGCTCTCCGTTCTATGGGGAACTTCGGGTCGTCGTCTTAGACGGCGTCACCTTTGCGGGCTTCAATGTGGTAGACATCAGCCAACTATCTCACAGCCTAGAATTGCCTGTTATATCTGTGGTGCGCGAAAAACCTGATTTAGAGGAAATAAGAAGCGCTCTTAAGCATCTCCCAGATTTTGAGGTTAGGTGGCAAGCCATGGAGAATGCTGGAAGACTATTCGAGGTTGAGAGCCGAAGGGGGGAGAACCCCGTTTACATGCATGCGGTAGGTATTTTGCGGGAGGATGCCGAAAAGGTTATGAGGGCAACATCTACACGTAGTCTAATCCCTGAGGCTCTGCGGGTAGCGCATATCATAGCCTCTGGGTTAACCCGTTAAGTGAAAAGGTTTAAAAGAGTTAATTGCAACGGAATTGGCGCAGAAATTGTGGTGAGTGATATGGAATTTTGTCCGAAATGTGGTATGCGTCTGGTTGCCAGCAGCAAAAAAAAGGGGAAAAAAGCTGTTTTTCATCTCGTATGCCCAAAATGTGGCTATACGAAACAGATTGGCGATAAACCGCCTGTTGTCCATAAAGCCATAGAACGTTCTCCCCAAGAATCCATAGCCATTATCGGAAAAGAGGAACAAAAACTGCGCACTTTACCCACGGTCAGGATAGAATGCCCAAAATGTGGCAACAATATAGCGTACGCTTGGCAAGTGCAAACAAGGGGCACAGACGAGTCATCGACACAGTTTTTCCGATGCACAAAATGCAACTACACTTTCCGCGAATACAGCTAAAACGTCACGTTACCCAAAATCGGCTAGACGCACACTCTCTACATGTTGGTTCCAGACGGAATCAAACAGCTTAAATTATAGGTAGCTTAACATAAATGCTAACGGAGATTTGATAATGTTCAAGGCAAAAATGGCTGATGCAAAATTTTTGAAGGATATGATGGGCGCCATTTCCATACTCGTAGACGAAGCCACCTTTGACCTAACTCCCGAAGGAATCAAACTTCGCGCCATGGACCCCTCACGGGTCGCCATGGTCGATTTCGAGTGGCCTAAAACAGTTTTCGACGAGTATTCCTGCAGCGAAACTATGAAGATGTGCCTCAACATAAGCGAAATGCTGAAGCTGCTTAGGAGAACAGGAAAAGACGA
>CAZJLG010000153.1:0-4178 GCA_964546665.1 uncultured Candidatus Bathyarchaeia archaeon | reverse complement strand
GCACAAAAATCATGACAAATCTGCTCACAAAAAGCATGTAGCAGAATTCAAAAGAAAATTTTTGGTATCTCTTGTTCTTACTGTGCCTGTTTTGATTCTCTCAGAGACGATTCAAACATGGTTCGGTTTCACCTTGGAAACACCTTTCCAGAAGGAGATTCTGTTTCTCTTATCAGTAGTCATATACGTTTATGGCGGTTTGCCCTTCCTCAGGGGAACAGTTAATGAACTAAAGAAAAAGCAGCCCGGAATGATGACGCTTATAGGCACAGCAATATCCGTAGCATTCTTCTTCTCCACGGCTACCACCTTCTTCATTGCTGGAAAAGACTTCTTCTGGGAACTAGCAACCCTTATCGACATCATGCTTCTCGGGCACTGGATAGAAATGAAAAGCGTGCTCGGAGCCTCCAGAGCCTTAGAGGAACTAGTCAAGGTGATGCCCACCACCGCTCATTTAGTAAAAAACGGGAAAATTGAGGATGTGCAGCTTTCACAACTGAAACCAAAAAACCTTGTTCTTGTTCGTCCAGGAGAAAAGGTTCCTTCTGACGGCGTTGTGGTTGAAGGTGAATCCTTTGTAAATGAAGCCCTGCTAACTGGAGAGTCTAAACCTATCCATAAAGGGACAGGGGACAAGGTTATTGGGGGCGCCATAAACGGCGAAGGCGTTTTGAAAATAAGAATCGAAAAGACAGGCGAGGCAACATATCTTTCCCAAGTAATAAATCTGGTAAAGCAGGCTCAGATGAGCAAATCTAAAACTCAAGACTTAGCGAACAGGGCATCCGCCCTCCTGTTCTACGTAGCCATCACAGTGGGAGCAGTAACATATGCTGCATGGTTTCTCCTTGGGCATCCTGAAATAGCCTTAACTCGTTCTGTAACTGTCCTGGTAATCACGTGCCCCCACGCGCTTGGCTTAGCCATTCCACTTGTAGTCGCCATCTCCACATCCATAACCGCACAAAATGGAATCCTCATCAGAGACAGAAAAGCCTTCGAAACCGTCAGAAACATAGACGCCATCGTATTCGACAAAACTGGAACATTAACAGAAGGCAAGTTTGGAGTCAGCGACGTCGTTTCGTTTATTCCCGAAAAAGAACTTTTACAGCTCACCGCCAGCGTGGAGCTTAACTCAGAGCACATAATAGCCACAGCCATCGTCAAACATGCACAAGAAAAAAACATAGAAATCCCGAAGACAGAGAATTTCAAAGCTATCCCCGGCAAAGGAGCTAAAGCAAACGTCAAAGGCAAAGAGGTCTACGTGGGAAGCCCCAACCTAATGAAAGAACTGAACATCAATGTTGAAGACAAAAAAATAAAAACTCTTCAAGAGCAGGGCAAAACCGTTGTTTTCGTTGTTGTTGACGGAGAACTGGCTGGTGCCTTTGCCCTCGCTGACAAAATCAGAAAAGAATCTTACGAAGCCATTAGGGAACTTCAAAAATTGGGAGTCAAAGTTTACATGCTCACTGGCGACTCTGAAGAAGTTGCTAAGATGGTTTCAAAGGAACTGGGCATAACCGACTATTTTGCCCAAGTATTACCTGACCAGAAGGCGGAAAAGATTAAGCTTCTGAAGGAGAAAGGACAGAAAGTTGCCATGGTGGGGGACGGCATAAACGATGCTCCCGCTCTTGTCACCGCTGACGTTGGAATAGCCATAGGCGCAGGAACTGATGTAGCCGTAGAAAGTGCAGACATAATTCTCGTGAAGAACAATCCACGGGATGTCTCCAAGGTTACATCTCTTTCTCAAAAGACATATTCTAAGATGGTTCAGAATCTATGGTGGGCAGCAGGCTACAACATCGTTGCTATTCCATTGGCTGCGGGAATCCTGTTCAATTTCGGCATAATCTTGAGTCCAGCTGTCGGAGCCTTACTCATGTCCCTTAGCACAATAATAGTTGCTATTAACAGCCAGACCCTAAGACGATACGAACCAGAAACAGCAGACATGAAATCTGCCGCCCATGAAAAACACCAATAACAAAAGCTGAGACTGCGGCTACTTTTCCAGTCTTGTAACACCGTCGGCTTTGCCCAGGTAGACTATGTCTGCCATTCCAACGAAGAGCCCAGTTTCTATTACGCCGGGGATAAGCTTGAGCCTCTGATTCAGTTCCTCAGCATTAGTTATGGGACCAAAATCCACATCCAAAATGTAGTTGCCGTTGTCCGTCACCACTGCGCCAACCTTCCCTTTGGACTCCCGTAGAAAGGGCTTCCCGCTTAGCCTCTTTATTTTCGCTGTGACTGATGCCAAGGCAAAGGGCAAAACCTCCACTGGAACCTTAAAGGCTCCCAGCGTCTCCACAAGCTTCGTCTCATCCGCAACTATAACAACCTGCTTGGCTGCTGAGGCAACAATCTTCTCTCTCGTTAATGCTCCACCGCCGCCCTTAATCATGTCCAGCCTCTTATCGACCTCGTCGGCTCCGTCTATGGCTAAATCAATGACTGGATGCTCATCTAGGCTCGTAAGGGGAACCCCTGACTGCACAGCCACGATCATAGCTTGACTGGAGCTGGGAACCGCCAGAACCTGCAAGCCATCCTCCCGAATAAGCCGACCAATCTCCTCTATGACGTAGGCAGCTGTGCTTCCACTGCCCAACCCGACAACAAAGCCGTCCTTTACATGCTTGATTGCTTCTGAGGCTGCTCGTCTTTTAGCTTCTTCTTTCCAAGTCACCTTTCTAGGCCTCAGTTTCCATTTGCCCAAGCCGCTCCAAAACCTTTTCCACCTCTGACCTGATCTGGTCAATCCTCTCTTCAGCCTCGGTTTTCTTGGGTTTCGAGGGCGCCCGCCGCTTCTTGACTTTTTCAGTGCTAGAAGACGAAGCAGCAGCAGGTTTAGGCTTGGGGACCTCATGTTTCGGCGCTATGTCCAGATTAATCCTTAAGCCGCCTATCTTTTTGTTTATCTCATCGAATCTGTCATTGAACAGTTTGATGAGGTTCTCTTGCATGTCTTCTAGTTCATGGAGTGCCACAACTGACTCGTTTTCGGTGATGGAGTCCTTGATTTCTTTTATTCTCGCCTTGTAATTCTGTGCTAAGCGGTCTCTCTCATTCTCATCTATCTTTCCTTCTGCATGAGCTTCGTAGATGCGCCGTATGCCGTAACTGAGGATTTCCCTTTCTACATCTAATCTACTAAGTTCCTTCTTGGATTTTTGAGCATCAAAATTCGTGATTGTTCTTTCTCCCTTCAGGGGCAATGTCGCGGGAGCCTCTGTAATCTCTGGCGGCAATTCGTGGGCTTTTTTCTTTTCGTTCCTCATCAGGTAGATTGCTATTAGCGCTACTACAACTGCCCCGGCTGCAACCGCATACGGCAACACATCAGAAATCACAAGATACCTTCTCCAACTACGTTCCTTTTTTTTATTGTTGTATATAAGTTTGAGGAATAACCTTCTGAAGCTTTCGGTCATTTTCATACAAAAATCTTGCTCAGAGCCTCTAGAAACCCCCTCCTGAGAGCATCTGGCAAATCATAATCAAAAAAGTGATGCCGAAAGCATCGACACCACGGCGCGGAACCCTCTCCAAGTTCTCCATTTAGTTACATTTAGTTACTTGTGTCTTTGCTGCATTGTTACGTTGCCATGTACGTTGTAGGAAGCGCCTATGCCTGAAACAACTTTACGTGTTTTCAAAAAAGAAAAAATGAAGCGGCTGACGGTTCTGTTCCGTTCTAATTTACTTGATCTCGAACTTTTCTGCTGACGCCAATTCAAGCTCGTTTGTGAATGTTTTGATGACGTATCTTTGCTGTATTCTTGTCAATATTGTTGGCCCCATCAAGGTGACGAGACCAACAGTTATCATGACAGATGTGAGGGGAAGGATTGCGGTGTATGCACTTTGCCACCACTGAAGAGCCCCCTCGTATGGAGACCGTAATTCAAACCGTAGCATATATCAAAACAACAATATGCTCTCTAGGTTGTCTACTAGAACCAAGACTAAGAAAATTGTTTGATTTCAGGTCTCAAAGGGTAAGCGCTTTTTGAACTCAGTTATAGGCGGTGGTCTTGTTTGATGAGGTGGCTGAAAGCTTGAACTTCATTTCGTAGAGCTGGTCGAGAAGCAAAAAGTGGGTTTCAACCTCTTCGTATTCTTGTTTAAGTTTCAAGCATAAACGTTTGATGCTGGTC
>CAZJLG010000152.1:0-4179 GCA_964546665.1 uncultured Candidatus Bathyarchaeia archaeon | reverse complement strand
GAAGCATGTCAAGGACTGGAAGAACAGCTGACTCAGTCTTTCCAGTAGCGGTTGGCGATATGAGGAGAACATTTTTTCCCTCAAGAATCTTCGGGATAGCTTTTTCTTGTGTTCCGGTGGGGGTTTTGAAGCCTTTCTCCTCAACCAACCTGCGGATGGGTTTAACGAACCCGTCGAAAACGGTTCGGGGTCTCTCTGGCAAAGTCATTATGCACCAAAGTTGAAAAAGTAAAGCAAAGCGGTTGTAAAAAGCATTTTGGAATCATAAACCAGCTTTTCAGATTAAAAAAAAGGCTCTTTGAGAGGTTATCAGGTGCTTCATCGGCATGAATGGAAGGCAAATCTTTTATTCACAATCAACATATAGGGTTGTGACATTTAAATGGGAGGAAGATGAATGGCTAAATGTACAAACTGTGGAGCCGAAGTTGCCAACCCTAGAAAAAGCTGGAAGATGGCTGGTCGCCCAGACAAGTCAGGGAAAAGGACTCAATTAACAATAGGACTTTTCGACTGTCCCAGCTGCGGTAAATCCTTCAAAGTTGTTTTAAACAAACAGAAAATCTGATGCTCCGACCTCGCCGAGGTCTGTGTCTCCGCGACCGCCAAAGCGCCAAGTTGATGGCTGACAACTGCCTAACGTCAGATAGGTTCGAACATAAACGGAACAGGAAGGCCCACATTATCCTCCTTTTTTTGTTTGGTTTTTAGCGTTAGGTTTTTATGTTTTGGAAATTAAGAGACTTTACAAACTTCCAGATTACTGGAGCCAAGAACTAGCATGAAGTTGCCTGAGATACTCAAGCGCGGTTACGTGCAAACAATCATAATGATTGCTGTTGTGATAGTTGCTGTCCTACTTTTTTGGTATGGACTAAGATTTGTCTTCAGAACAGAGTATCCCGTCTTGGCTGTCGCGTCGGAAAGCATGGAGCCCATACTGTATAAAGGAGACCTCATAGTTATTGAGGGAATAGAGAACGTCAGTGATATTTACGTTGCACCTAAAGACGCTGACCCTCCCGGCGACATACTTGTGTATCAGGGAGCCATTGAGCGGATTGTGCACAGGGCAATCGATGAAAAAACGGGCACAGACGGAAAAATAGTGTTCATAATACACGGCGATGCAAACGGAGAAGGAGCTAATGAGCAGGTTCATGAAGACAAAATTATTGGCAGATACACAGGGTTTAAGATACCGTGGCTAGGCACTATTGCCTTGGCTTTTCAAAATTTTGAAACAAAGGTAGCCTTCATCGCGTTATGGATAATAGTTCTGGTACTTATAGAGGCGGCGCCTTTTTTGATGAAGAAACTCAAAGGCGGAGATGACGGCGATGATGAAGCAAGCCTTTATAAATAACTGAAACAATTTCATGATGTTTTATAAGGAGGGGCTGGAATTACCCGAAGTTGTAGCTTCTATCCGAATAGAGAATGTTGTAGCGTCTGCAACACTAAATCAGAGGATTGACCTGAACGCTGTTGTTAGAGGGTATCCAGGAGTTGAGTATCGTCCGGAACAGTTTCCGGGCTTGGTTTTCAGGCTAAAGAGACCAAAAACAGCCACTTTAATCTTCAATTCGGGGAAGATGGTTTGCACAGGAGCAAAATCCGAGAAAGAATCAAAGAGAGCAGTCATGAAGGTTATCAGGGAATTGAAGAAAAGCGGAATAATCATCATCGGAAAACCCGAGTTGAAGATACAGAACATTGTTGCTTCAGCAAATTTGGCGGGTTTAATAGACCTTGAACGGTCCGCCTACTCTCTGGGCAGAACAATGTATGAGCCTGAACAGTTTCCGGGATTAATCTACCGAATGGATGACCCAAAGGTTGTGATTCTTCTCTTCGCAAGCGGAAAACTGGTCTGCACCGGCGCCAAAAAAGAAGAAGACGTTTACGAGGCAGTCACCAAACTTCATGAAACACTCGAACTAGAAGACCTCATCTACTACGAGTAACCCCCAATCTTTTCCCTTTTTTGTAACCATTTCCACTAGACGATTCCGGTAGTGTTCAGTGATTTTACACCGCAGAAACTAAAAGCTCATGCCGTATGGCTATTTTCTTGTCACTTGTTTCAGGATTGTATTCAGCTGTTCTTCGGTTATTGCGTCCATGTCCTGTAGTTTGTAGGCAACTTCGCTTATGGTAAGCAGATAATGGAGTTTGATGCCCGCTTCAGCTAAGTTTGCGGCTCCGTTCTCTTCTCGGTCCAGCAAAACAACTGCGTCAGTTACTGTACCGCCTTCTGCTCGGACAGCTTCAGCGGCTTTCACGATAGACCCGCCTTTGGTTATCAAGTCATCCATCAGCAATACGCGGTCGCCCGGCGAAAGAATTCCTTCCACCCACCTTCCCCTGCCATGTTGCCGTTCGGTTGAGCGGACATAGAGGAATGGCTTTTTGAGGTTATATGCAACTATGGAGCCAAAGGATATGCCTGCGGTGGGTATTCCTGCTATTCTGTCAAAGCCATCGGCGCCCACATCGCTCTTTGTCAGCGTGAGGTAGAAGTCACAGATTATTTTGAAGGCGTCAGGGAAGCTTGGAACAACTCGTAGGTCTATGTAGTAGGGGCTTAGCTTGCCGCTGGTGAGCTTGAAGGTTCCAAATTTCAGGGCTCCAATCCTGTTCAGGATTTTTGCCAGCTCAGCTTTCATTTCTTCTTTTTCCAACTCCAACCGCTCCTCTCTATCAAGACTATATTTAGACAGTTTTAAAGACGTTACGTAAGATTTCGCCGTTACTTTTAAATGAAGCACAAAGAAAACCTTCTAGCCAAGCAGAAGTGTCTTTTATGGTTGATGCATGGATTCCGTACGGAAAAACTGAAGTTTGCGCAAGGATACCCACCCGAAACTTTCTGGGGTCTATAGAGCCTAAAGAAAAAGAGGGAGTTGCAGATGCAAGAGCTGAAATCGAGAGAGCCTTAAGCCAACCAATCGGAACAGCAAGATTAAGGGAAATGGCAAAGGCAGGCGACAAGGTTGCCATAGTGGTTGACGATGCGACTCGGGCAACTCCAAGTTACTTGATGATTGTTCCTCTACTTGATGAACTTAACGAGGCTGGAGTACAAGACGAAGACGTTACAGTGATTTTTGGCTGCGGCTCTCATCGCCCAGTAGCCCCAGAAGAGAAAGAAAAACTCGTAGGAAAAGAGGCACTGGAAAGAGTCAAAACCATAAGCCATGACTACAAGGCGGAGGACCAAGTTTTTCTAGGCAAAACCTCTAACGGCACAGAAGTTTCAGTAAACAAGATTTTCGCCGAAGCAGACATAAAAATTTTGGCAGGAGACATAAACCTGCACTACTACGCAGGCTACGGAGGAGGAAGAAAAGGAGTCCTTCCCGCAGTTTCAAGCGCTGCAACGATTCAGCAAAATCATGCACTGATGCTGCATCCTAAAGCCACAACAGGTGTTCTGGAGGGGAACCCTGTGCATGAAGACATGATGGAGGCGGCTAAATTTGCCAACGTCAACTTCATCTTGAACATAGTAACGAACAGCAAGGAAGAGCTGGTTAAGGCCTTTGCTGGAGACCTGGAGCAAGCTTTCCTTGAGGGAACAAAACTTGTAGATGAAATGTACAAGGTTCCCATTGAACAGCGGGCAAACATTGTTGTTGTTAGCGCTGGCGGGTATCCCCATGACATCAATTTCTATCAAGCCTCGAAAGGAATACAGAATGCTCTAGAAGCCGTGAAAAGAAGAGGCGTCATCGTTATGGTGGCAGAGTGCCCTGAAGGACACGGAAACGCAGTGTTCGCTGAATGGATGGAAAAGTTTGGTGACTTGAAACGGATAGAGAGGGAGATAAGAAGACGTTTCGTGCTGGGAGGACACAAAGCCTACTACCTAACAAAGGCGCTACAGAAAGCAACCATCATTTTGGTTTCGGTTATGCCTGACTACTACGCCATAAACACCTTCAAAACGAGAACAGCCCGAGCACTGAATGATGCCCTGCGAGATGCCTTCGATGTAGCAGGCAAAAACGCCAAAGTTTACGTCATGCCCCACGGCAACACAACATTACCCGAATTCGTAACCGCAGAACAAAACGACAACGACTAGCTTTTTTATAGGTCCACGAATTTTTCGGTTATTTTCGCGATTTCCTCAAACTTGGTTAGAACCTTGTCTGTTTTTTCGCCCATTCTGTA
>CAZJLG010000151.1:0-4200 GCA_964546665.1 uncultured Candidatus Bathyarchaeia archaeon | reverse complement strand
GCAATTAAAGAACCAAATAAGGAGGTGTCTACGTGTCAGAGGACCAGAACATCATCTATGTTGGAACGAAACCTGCAATGAGCTACGTAATGGCTGTGATTACCCACTTCAACTCGGCTGACGTCAAAGAGGCTTCTTTGAAGGCTCGCGGACGTGCAATCACGACAGCTGTTGACACTGTTGAGATAGTTCGCCGCAAGTTCCTGAAAGACCTGAAAGCCGACAAAATAACCATAGGAACTGAAGAGCTGCAACGAGAAGATGGAACAAAAAACGTTTCAACAATCGAGATAACTTTGAAGCGCTGAGAACACTGTATCAGTAACCAGAACTCGGCAACCTGTTTTTCTTTTCTCTTTTTGACCCTAAAATCCGTCTTGCTTCAGGTAGTAGTCATCCTCTTTTTTTGACCCAAAACTTCTGACGCCTTTCTTCTTCAGCTGTGTTCTAAGTTTTGTGGCATACTCACAGCTTATCTCTTTCCTCTTTTCCAGATAATCGATTATCTCTTCCGCCTGCTCCGCTTTGTCGCATCTGCGGAGAAAATCAATCGCATCCGGATTATAGTCAACAAATTTTTTCGAGACAGCTTTTTCGCCAGTAGTGGGGTCGGAACGCACCGAACTTATTTTTGTTTTACAGCTTTCATTTTCAGTCTCTAGCTCCTGAGCTAGGCTCGGAAACATTCTTCGAAACCTTTTCTTTTCAACATCCATCTTCTAGGCGTTCTCCTTTCTTGTTTATGTCTCTGCTGGAAGGTGTGCTCACTGAATTCTTTTTGATAAGACATCTATTTAAATTATAATCAGCCGCTTTTCCAAAAGACACCATTTATGCTGGCACAAAATTCTGAAGCGGATTATCCTTGAGGACTTTTGTAAGCTGCTTCAAGTTCAGCCCTGTCTTAACGTCTCCATACGTCTCACAACGTTCCTGTTTTCCCAAACAATCGAGGCTCCGAACGACAATCTCCGCCTCGTCTCCAGAAAGAAAAAGGCTGTGGATATGAAACGAGGATTCTTTTTTGCCCTCCTTAGTTACTGAAAGCCACTCCGAACGCTCAATCTTGAAACTGTGCCTCTGAAGCTGCCCTAAAACCTGAAGAGGATCTTGGGAAAATACAACTATGTCTATGTCACTGTTTTTGCGGGCTGTTCCCCTCCAAACGCTTCCCACAAGACGCGGACGGAATTCTTCGAGTGTCTCCATTATTTCTCTGGCTTCTTTTCGCATCCGCAGAAGCAACTCCTTTCTTTGGGTGCCCTCACTTTCCTCGGCGATTCTGTCAAGCTCCTCTGCAACTTCGAAATTGCTGGGAAGAAGTCTGGCGCCCAAGGTTTCTGCGGCTCTTTTCTTGGCTTGCTTGTACTCTTTCTCTTGTGAAGTGTATAGTAAGAGTGCGGCTTCTTGGGCAACTCTGTTTCTCAACAATTTTGTGCGGTTGCCCTTCAAAACTGATCTCTCACACTATTACTTGTGAAGGAAACTTTTGGCTGTTGCTGTCTCTTTTTATCCCGTATCGTTCCAGTAATAGATTTCATGGTACATTCCCTCTAACGGAAAGTCCGGGTCATCGTAAACTATGTCGAGGGTTGAGCCATACTGTTCAAGCAAGTCATGGTACAAGTCCCATATTTGCGGTGACAAGTCGTCTGGTCCCCAGTACCCCCATATTCTGTCATCTATGCGGCGCATACCCCACGCGTAATTTTCAGGAAGAACCAGTGCGGCTTGACCAGCCGTTTTTCCGTACTCTTCTGGATGATGCTGCATGAAATCCCAGAAGTCTTGCATAGCCTCAAAGTGTTCATCTGTTAGTATGCCGTAGGGGTTGCCTGGAGGGTCTGTGGGGTAGTTAAAGATGATTATGTAGTTTGCTCCTGTCTCGTATGAAATGACCATGTCGTAGAGCATTTCTGGTCCAGTCTTGTATGTTCCATTGTTGGTTTCTGGGTTTCGGTCCTTCCACACTATGATGGTGCCCCACTCTTTCTGTTGAACGTTGGCTGCGCCTCTGCACAATCCAATATGTGTTGGTGCATAATGGTCCCATCCCAGTTCAACGAAGATTGTGTCGTAGCCTGCCAGATAATCAAACCAGTAAAGGGCGTAATCGGAAGTGAAAGACGTTATTGAGCGGCCAATCAGCTCATCGAGTTGTATATGGCTTACGAGGTACTCAAGATACCTTTCTTTTGCCTCTGCATAGTCTCGGGTCACAGTCTGGTCTGCTGTTTCTTGGATATACTCTTCTATTGTCTGATAAAATTCTGGAGCAACCTCTTTGATATGACGAAAAATGTACGTCCAGTTATAGTCGGTTTGGATTCCACCAGGTTCATCAAAAAGGTAAACCCCCAAGAAACTGTCGCCCCATCGGTCCTTAGCGAAGCTGAGCCACGGAATCTGCCATGGCTGCTCAGGGTCAAACCAGCCAAAAAATACTATAAAATCTAGGTCAGAAGCAACAGCATAGTCGCAGATTTCGTTTATGGCTGTTTCATTCTTGCTTATTGGTCCTGACTGCAACACAAACAGGTTAGTGTAATCCTTGGTTTTGTCAATCAGCAGTTTTGCTTCGGCAGCTGTATCGCCGCAGAAAGAAATTCCGAAATAAGGTTCCACAGGACATGTTGCAGCGGTTTCTGGATTATTCGGAAGAAGATGAACAACCACAGCCAGCAATAAGGAGACAAGTAGTATAACGACTAAGACCCATTTTAGCCTAGAAATTAACCATTGCGCCAAGCTGATCGGCCTAACCTGCTATAACATGAATGTTTTCATCATTTATTATCATTTCTTTATTATATTCACGCATGCAACATAGAACAAAAGCACATTTTTGGTCGAACTTGAACATTAACTTTCAGGCAAAAAAGAGCCTTGTCTGCCCCATAGTTTTGATGTCCAATGCTCTAACTTTGACCATCACAGGAAAGTCTTTCACTGCGTTTCCGATTAGGAGGCAGTGATGTGGCGGAAGCTCTTGAGCAAGAGATTTCACGGTTTCAGCGTCCACTCTCGCAGCCTTTGACACAGTTTCGAGGTCGCGTTCGTTGGTGAAGTTAAAGAGGAAGATGCTGTCTGCTTGGCGGTAGATGTTCTCCTTTATTGTGTCCGGTTGATTGGTCACGAAGTTTGTGAATAAGCCGAAGTGCCTCATACGTGTAACTATGTCTTCCCAGTATGTTTCTCTGAGGTAGAGATGAGCTTCCTCAGCAAAAAGAAACACAGACTTGATTTTCCATTGACCCAGAAGCTTAACCAAATTCCCTAACGTATACTCGAGAACAATCTGGCGGTCAACCGCTGAAACATCCTTCAAGTTAATCACAAGCGCTCCTCCGTCTTTCTTGGTTTTTTCGAAAAGTTTCTCAAAACCTGTTGCTGACTCCTCGTCGTCCGTAAAAAATCCTGAATTCACCAGACTGTAATAGCGGGAGAACAGTGCATCCCGCACATGCATGTTACAGGCGCATTTTCTTATGGCGTCCCCCAGGTCCTGAAGAGTAAACTTTCCTTGCTGGGTTAACGATTTCCATATGTGCTTAAACTCGCGGGTTGACGTTCCGGGAAGAGCAAGAGCATGAACCAATATCTTCAACATGACGCCCAGGTCCATTTTGGACAGAGAAACCCTGAAGTTTGCTCCGGGAGTAAGCACATGCACTCTGTCACTGTACTCGTTGCCGCCTCCTTTGGCTGAAAGCCCCAGCCCAGTGTATTCGCCGTTGAGGTCAAGAACCACAACAGTGGCCTTGTAGTCAACCAGACCTAAGACAAGCAGCTTCGAAAGATGAGATTTTCCTGTTCCCTTCTTCCCAGTTATTATGTTCAGTCTCCCGTCAAGGTCATGCGCCGTGATGTTTAACGGGGAATCATCTTTAGTTTCGCCGATGTTGATGGGAAGGCCTTCATTGCCGCCCAAATGCGCAAGCAACGAATTGAAGGGAATTTTTGTGATTCCAGACTTGGAGCGGGAAGGAAGCCATGACGAATTCACGCGCAGACGGTCATTTAGCATGGTTCCCCGAATCTTGCAGATGAGCATGCGGGCGTCCTGAATATGGTTTATGTGTGATGAGACTCCTAGAGGGTCAAAGTTTTCGCCATAAATCTGCTCTTCGGTTGTGGAGTCGCGAAGAAGTTCTTCAAGAAGCCCTGGAACACTGGCGAACTGAACATCAATTACCTGTG
>CAZJLG010000150.1:0-4206 GCA_964546665.1 uncultured Candidatus Bathyarchaeia archaeon | reverse complement strand
TTATGTTTTCTCCCATGCCGTAGAGCAGGGTGTTTACGTAGCTGTTGAGGACGGCGCCTATGACGATGAAGGGGACGTATTCTCCGCTTCCTGTGATTTGTGCAAAGCTTGCACTCTGTAAGCCGCCTACAAAAGCTTCCCCTTGGAGGATGAAGGGGATGAACCAGAAGATGGGGAATACTGCCCAGAAGACCAAGATAACAGGGTACGCCAGCAGGGCTTTCATGTTTTTGATTATCTCGTTCCAGACGATGGAGAGGTTGCTACGTAAAACAGACTGCTGATACGCGCCTTTTATCATGGTTATGTTTTGTCCTCCGTGAGTTTTGTGCCTGTTAGTTTGATGAAGACGTCTTCGAGGGTGGGTACGCCAACGGTTAGGTTGCCGATGCGGATGTTTTTTTGTCTGAGGACGTCGATGATTACTTCGATGTGCTGTTCTGGGGTTCCTCCGATTATTTTGATTCTTGAGGCTTCGCCTTCGTTCTCGTTTCCGCGGATAAGCTTGACGACTTCTGCTTCGGGCAACAGGGAACGGATGTGTTGTTCGAGGTCTGCTGGAGGACTGTAAACTGCAACTTCTACGAGTTCCCTTTCTTTCACCCTTGCCTTGAGCCTGTTCGGGGTGTCAACTGCCACGATTTTGCCGTTGTTTATGAAGGCTACGCGGTCGCATAGTTGGTCGGCTTCGTCCATGTAGTGGGTGGTTAGCAGAACTGTTTTGCCTTCCTTTTCTGAAAGCTCTTTTATTTGGGTGCGGATTTGCCTCGCGAAGCCCGGGTCTAAACCTAAGGTGGGTTCGTCCAGCAGCAGGATGGGTGGGTCATGCAGCAGTGCTCGGGCTATGGCAACTTTCTGTCTCATGCCGCTGCTGTAGTCTTCAAGCCTCTCGTCGGCTCGGTCAGCCAGCTGCATGGTTTCCAGAAGTTCTTCAATTCTCTTTTTTGCGTGTCTCCGACTCATCTTATACAAGGAAGCAAAATATGTGAGGTTGTCTCTAGCCGTCAATTTCCAGTATAGTGTCCGTTCTCCACCCACAACCATTCCAAGGCTCGCCCTGACCATAGCTGTCTCTTTTTGGGTGTCAAAACCGTTTACGATGGCTCTGCCCTCGTCAGGAATCAGGATAGTGGACAGGCACTTGATTGTGGTTGTTTTTCCTGAGCCGTTAGGACCAAGAAGCCCAAAAAGTTCTCCGGGACGGATTTTCAGGTTGAGCTTGTCTAGGGCTACTGTAACATCATTATGATTGTTGCTGTTTTTGTTTCTGCTAAGAAAACCGAAGATGCCCCTGTGCCTCTTCTTGGCAAATCTCTTAGTCAAGTCAATAGTCTGAATGCTGAAAACTTCACTTTCTTTGTCTGTAACCAAGCCCTAAACCCTCACAGCAACCCAAAGACACAAGGCTGAAACCAGTCACCACTCCACAGCGCCTTCCAGAAAAAATAACACTACTCAAGTAAAAACTTATTCAAACTAAACAACACAAAATTATTGAAATTTCTAACCCAAAACTCCAACAATCATACTAGGAAACTAATAACAGAAAATTGTTATTTACCTAGTTTTCCCAGATCAGATGAAGAAACATCTAAGGTTAAAATTTAACCAACAACAACAACGGACGGGGCCATACGAACCGTTAAGGATGGTACACCACTTTTTACCCCCCGTACATGGAAGGTACCATATGGATAGGATGGAATAGGAATGTACAAGGAAAGTATAAGGGGTAATTATTGCATGGGGGGTAAAAATACGAGCGAGGGGTAAAAACTCAAAAAGAAAAAAAACATTTAATCTGTGAAAGTTTATAACCATTTCATTGATTATTAACCGTAGGGCAAGTTAGATGAGTGGATTAATTAAAAATAAATTTGTACTGCTTTCGATTGCAGCTGTAGCTATTGTTATTGGAGGCGTTATAGTTGGGCTTTCATTTACTGATTCAAATGGAGGAAATGATTCGTATAATCAGGGTGGCGCCTTAACTGGTTCAAATGACACCACTGAAACTAATCCAACTGCATTTGGGGACAATTATGGACTTATGATAAGTGTAGTAGAAAAGAATCCAGTGATTTTAGAAAGTGGAGCTTATGTAAGAGTCAGAGTTGAAGCTGTAAAATGGAAAGACGGCCAAGACCATAGTGAATACCCAACTGGAGAACCAATTAAAGATTTACCCATTGAATTTACAACAAGCATGGGCTTATTTCAATATAATAATAATACAAAATACACCACTGAAACAAGCAAAGATGGGGCCGCCATAGTTCCTTTGGTGGGTGGAGAACTCAAAGGATTTGCAAAAGTAACCGCAAAAGCCTTAGACGGGTCAGGATTAGCCGCTTCACTGCGAGTATACATTGTGGATGTTAAACTTACACCTGTAGAAATTTCAATCAACAAAAACGAAAGAGCAAACTTTCAAGCAACTGTACAAGGAATAGATGACCCCGATTTGATATATTATACGTGGAGAAACTATGTTGTTATAGGATACATGAAACCCTTGGATAGTAATATTTGTTACCAAAATGGTGTACCTGCTTATCAAAGTCCAATTTTAGAATGGCAAAGAGCAGATGGAGAAGCTAAAGAGGGCTATATTCAAGTTGAAGCCTTCTTGATTAACCCAGGCCATGAGGACATCAGTTTGGGTACTGCCAAATCGGACATACACCTCCTTGAATATCACCTAGATTGTCCTCTTGTGGGACGAGTTAATCGCACTGAAAAGGGTATTGTGGTTAAGTATGGTTGTTTAATTCCTAAAGTTGATGATGCGTTTGGATACGGTGTAAAAGGATATGGGTTTAATGACACTCTCTATTACGGTGAAGAGTATCGTAGCGGGTACAAGAGAATTTCAGATTTAGACGAAGAAGAGGGCGGCTATTTTCTAAGTTTCACCAGTTTCTCAAAAAATACTGATGATTCTCGATCTGATAGCGAGCTTATTGCTGAGATTGCTTGGAGATTTGAAGGCGGCACATTCTATGCGTCACCAACATTTGGCAAATTCGAATAACCTCTAAGATTCACCGTTCTCTTTAGCTCATGTTTCTTTACATGTGTTTATTCTTCTCGTTGTTGTGTGAGATGTGTGATGTGTGGATATAAACAGATAAAATAAAGAAGAAAAGAACAGATAAAAGCAAGCAGGTAATTGGGTTTGGGTGTGTGTGTGTTTGGGTTAAAATTTAACAAAAAAATGAATTTTGCACGCGCCTATTAACTAGTAGACATAAGTTACATTCAATGAACCAGTAGCACCGTTTTCATTAACATTACAGACCATAATTGTAATTTTAGTGGGCAAAACTGGAAATGATGCAATACCATTTGTTTCAAAAGAGTGGTAGCTTCCATTATAGGTGTAGCCGACATTAATCCTAACGTTAGTGGGCAATGTGTTAGGATTGATTATCAAATAACCTGCATAAGGTGCTGTATAAGCAAAGTCAATCTCTTGATTGGCATCTAAATCTAATGTGTCATTGAACCAGTTTTCTGTATTTCTCAGATGCAATTTGTCATTCAGACTGACAATTTCAATTATTGAATAAATCAAACAAACTGAAAGAACCAAGACCACCAAATAGGGTGAAATATGTTTGAGTCTATTTCTGTTCATATATGCTCCCCAATTCTTTCATCTGCCAATCAAATGGATATAAAACCTTTGGAAACAAGAAGAACCCACCCCGTTTTTTCGGCGCATCGTAGGATAAAAGAGACTGCTTTCAATACAAAAATAGTTAATGCAGAGCCAAGCTGACAGTCAATATTACGAGCACAAAAAGACTCGCTAACAAATATTTTCTGTTTTTTCCAGCAAGACAACTGTTTGACTTCCACAGCCGCCAACATATTAGGTACCTAATAGAGGTTCATTGTTGAAAACAGTATTTTTTCAGAAAAACCGCAGAAGAACATAAAAGTTGCAACTGCATGCTTGAAATGAGCGAACGCTTGTGGTCAGAGCGGAAGGTTAAACACTTTTAGCTTCAGTCTGCTTAGAGTATGTTCGGATGGGACGGTGCCTCAGATGGGCAAATTTGCAGTTGTTTCCGCTAAGATACCTGACGAAGTGTACAAGGAACTGGCTCTCCGAATTCCTGAAGGCGAAAGAAGCTCCTTCATCAGAGAAGCCATACTGGAGAAACTGGAGAAGACCCCGCGGCCAGACAAGATTCTGAA
>CAZJLG010000149.1:0-4209 GCA_964546665.1 uncultured Candidatus Bathyarchaeia archaeon | reverse complement strand
ATAACCGAGACATAGCTCAGAGGTGCGACGACTCGGTTGTCCGCTTCCACGGCAAGGACCCCTGCCTGATTCGCCGCTCAAGAGGTTACGCCCCAGAACCAATACGGATGAAGCGTACGGCTGACAGGTGCGTCTTGGCGGTTGGCGGAGAACTCAACGTCACGGCCTGCATCCTAACTGGAGACAGGGCATTCATTTCGCAGCATATAGGCGACGTGGAGAACTTGGAGACGCTCCGCTTCATGAAAAACGCGATACAGCACCTAACAAAATTGACCAACTGTAGAGTCGACGCTGTGGCATGTGACCTTCACCCAAAATTTACCACCACAAAACTGGCTCACGAATTGGGAAACAGGCTTGGTTGTCCGGTTGTTCAGGTTCAGCATCATAATGCTCACGCTGCGGCGCTCAGGGCAGAATGGAACGTTGACGAGGTTGTGGGCGTAATCTGTGATGGCTTCGGCTACGGCTCAGACGGCACCGCATGGGGAGGAGAAGTGCTCTACTGCAACAATGAAGGCTTCAGGCGGCTAGGGCATCTTGAGGCTCAGCCCATGGTTGGAGGCGACCTAGCAACATACCACCCATTAAGAATGGCTGCGGGGATACTTCACAAAAAAATGGATGTTACAGAGTGGCTGATGTCGCTGAGCCAAAAGTTTCCTCACGGCAAAAACGAAGCCGAACTAATACTAAAGCAGCTGCGGAAGGGCGCTGTGCCAGAGACTACAAGCTGCGGAAGAGTGCTGGATGCCGTCTCAGCCCTACTTGGAGTATGCTATGAACGCACCTACGAGGGGGAACCAGCCATGAAACTGGAATCCGTTGCCCTCAAAGGCAAAGACAAACTAAACCTGACTCCCAGACTAGAAGGAAACGTTCTGGACACCACGCTTCTTGTTCATGAAATCTTCGCCCACAAAGACAGGTTCTCTGTGGCAGATTTGGCATGCTCAGCACAGTCCTACCTTGCCAGAGGCTTAGCGGAGCTGGCATTAGAGGAGGCGGAGCGGCTGCAAGTCAAACATGTTGGATTCTCTGGCGGAGTAGCCTACAACGGGCACATAACAGCAGTCATGCGAAGAACTGTAGAGAAGGCGGGCTTCAAGTTTCTTGTTCACCACAAAATTCCTGCTGGAGACGGAGGAACCTCCTTTGGTCAAGCCATAGCTGCAGGTTTCCAGAAAGGGTAATTAACACAAAAAGTATTCAATGCACTATACAACAGAACCGTGTGGTGCAAATGGGAGTTTTAGGCGATGTCTCGAAGGGTGTTCTCATTTTCGCAGTCGGCTTCTGGGTTTACCTCATTATACAGTTCATATTAACGAACCAAATCGTTTTTGCTGTACTGTTTCTTGCAGGCCTAATAATTCCCGTTTCCTATGTAGCCCTCGAGTACCGAAAAAACTTCAGAGAATTCCAATGCAAAAAATGCAAGCACGACTTCAAGGTTTCATATCTGAAACTGCTCTTCACCCTAAAGTTCCAAGGAAAAGACCCTGCGCCCACAGGAACCGCAGCCTACACTCTGAAATGCCCAAAATGCGGCGAGAAATCTTGGCTTGTTCCTCTGGAATAAGAAAGAGACACCTCGGCGTTGTAGAACTGAATATGCGGAAAGCCATAAGTTCTACGCTTGTCTTAAATTACCGGGGGTTCTTCCAATTAAATGCCATGAATGCGGAAGTGACATCAAATGGAAAATTGTATTAAATGTCTATTGCGACAAAAAACCGTATAGACTTCAACGTTACTGTCCAACTTGCAAGAAATGGCTCTAACTGATGGAAAATAAATCAGTTGAACGAATGACCATATTAATTTCGGTTAATCCAAAATCCCACAATTGATTTGTATAGAAAAACCAATAGGTTAAATAAACTGGGTGGTCAGACACTTTTCAGTGCCACAGAAAAGTTTCGGATGATTTTTCCGAACTGCAGGTGAATAGTAAGATGTGTCTCGCGATTCCGGCAAAGGTTCTAGAAGTCAAAGGCGACATTGCCAAAGTAGATTTTGGTGAGGGAGTTGCCCGAGAAGTGAACATTATGCTGGTGGACGCCAAAGTAGGCGAATATGTGTTGGTTCATGCGGGATACGCAATCGAAAAGCTGGACCAAAAGGCTGCGGAAGAAAGCCTGAACACTTGGCGACAAATTTTGGAACAAACTTAGGTGTGAAGTGTCTTGACGAAGACAAACGAAGTGATAAAAGGCGACGAAGTGACCCTTGACATAGAGCCTGGAATGGACATTCTGGAAGTCAACAGGCAACTTGCCCAAAAAAACAAGGAACACCTACAGAAGCACAACGTGAAAGCCATCGACATCATGGGCTCCATAGGCGCAGGAAAAACCAGCCTAATCGAACAGCTGGTGCAAGCACTCAAACAAAAGTACAGAATCGCAGTCTTCAAGGGCGACCTAACCACAACCATAGACGCTGAACGGATCGGACGCCACGGCGTCAAGGTTCTCACCATCAACACTGGACGGGAATGCCACCTAGACGCAAACGTGGTTGCAAAGGCTGTGGAAAGAATCAGCCTACAAGACATAGACCTGCTAATTATCGAAAACGTGGGCAACCTAATCTGCCCCGCCGAGTTTCCGCTAGGCACAGAAAAGCGGGTGGTTGTCGTAAGCGTCACCGAGGGACCCTACATGGTGCTCAAGCACCCCTTCACCTTCATGACCGCAGACGTGATGGTCATAAACAAGAAGGACCTAGCTGAAATAATGAAAATCGACACCAACCAGCTGGAAAAGCAGGCTAAAGAGATAAAACCAAACATGAAGGTTGCCGTCACCAACGCCCTAACAGGCGAAGGCATAGAGCAACTAATCACAGCACTGGAACTGTAAATTTTGGGAGCCACCTGACATGCATGAACTTTCTATGACCACACAACTCGTCGAAAACGTTCTCGAGGAGGCAAAAAGGCATGACGCAAAAAAGGTGGCGGAAGTCCATTTGACCATAGGCAAGTTAACGTTTCTGGGCGCCGAACAGATGCGCTTCTCCTACAAGATACTGACTGAGGACACAATCATGAAGGACTCCAAACTGATAATCAAAGAACAGGACGGAGTTATAGAGTGCCCAAGCTGCGGATACAAAGGAAAAGTGCCCTTCGAGGATGACCCCGCCTATCATGTGCCAATTCCAACCCTTCGATGCCCAAAATGTGGAGAATCAGCCAAAATTGTTGAAGGCAAAGAATGCACAATAACAAGTATAAGAATTCTCAAGCAGCGGGAAGACGAAAATGACTGTAAACGATGCCGCTAAATTCAGAGACCCAAAACTGGCAAAAAAGGTTACAGAACACATCAGAAAGCTTGCCCCAGACCATGAAACAAAATTCTGTCACGTATGCGGAACCCACGAATGGACAATCACCCACTATGGATTAAGGTCGCTTCTTCCTGACACCGTGGACGTGATTGCGGGACCCGGCTGCCCCGTCTGCATCCTGCCAGCAGCGGACATAGACGAAGCCATAGCCCTAGCAAAAAGAGGCGTAACAGTCACCAGCTTCGGCGATCTCATCCGCGTTCCCGGCTCAGAAACTTCCCTCCAGAAAGTTAAGGCTTCAGGGGCAGACGTGCGAATAGTCTACGGCTTAAGAGACGCCATACAGATGGCAGAAAAGCATCCTGAAAAGGAATTCGTGTTTTTGGCTGTGGGCTTCGAAACCACTTCGCCCTCCACCGCCATAGAAGTGCTGAATAAGCCTCCTGAAAACTTCAGCTTCCTTGTTTCGCACAGGGTGATTCCTCCAGCCATGGAACTGCTCTTGGGTATAGATGGCCTGCAAATTGACGGCTTTATTGCGGCTGGTCACGTCTCCACGATTATCGGGATGAAGCCGTATGAAGTGTTTCCTGAGGTTTATGGGATGCCTACTGTGGCTGCAGGATTCGAGCCTTTGGATGTTCTCTTCGCCATTGACATGCTATTGCAGCAGGTGAAGAAGGGCGTGGCTAAACTGGAGAACGAGTACAAGCGTATTGTCTCGTGGGAAGGCAACGTGAAGGCTCAGCAGCTGGTGGCTAAGGTTTTTGACGTGGTGGATGGACACTGGAGAGGAATAGGGAAACTTCCGAAGTCGGCTCTGGCGCTGAAAAAAGAGTTTGAAGCCTATGATGCACGGAAAAAGTATGACCTGCACATCGAAGAGTCACGGGATATTCTGAAGGG
>CAZJLG010000148.1:0-4242 GCA_964546665.1 uncultured Candidatus Bathyarchaeia archaeon | reverse complement strand
CATGGTTTTATGGAGCAAAATACTTCTTCTTTGAGCAAGGCAACTTTTTTGGAACCCTTAACCGCCCCGATTGGCCCATCAAATATATTATTCTGGACGAAAATGGGAATCTAACCGAGTATGGGAAGGCAATTCAAAGATTCTATGCTTTCTTAAAAAACGAGAAAAGCATTGGATATGAACAGCCAGATTTCCGTTCATCTATTGCAGTGATGATTGGGCAGAGCGGATGGAGCAGCCGAGGACCTGATTGGGGTTTCTGGGAACAGACAGACAGGCAAGGAGACTTTGATTACAGACTCCTGAACATTTTCTTCCCCAGAATCGGCGACAACTGGCAGATTGGCGGCGCCCTAACAGGAAAAGAGTTCACAGGGTTACCCTTTGGGATGGTAGACGTCATTTCCATCTACGCTCCCCCGTCTGTACTAAAACAGTATAACGTCATTATCAGCTTGGGATGGAGCTTGATGAACGACACCATAGCTGGCAACCTTGAAGATTACGTTGAGGCTGGCGGAGTTTTCTTCTCGCTCCTAACCTTTACTCACGGTAACGCGACAGTGGATGACCTTGAAGACGCTTATGCGTGGACTAAAAGTTTTTCTTCGTTGTTCGGCGTTAATGTTAGCCCTCCTGAGGCCAGTCAACTGGATATAAGTGCTGACATGTATCTGCACAATATCACTTTTACACAAGACACTTTCTGGTATCCATGGGAAGGAATAACCTACAGCTACGCGGGTCCAGATGAGATGGGTTCTTGGTTCTACAAATTCAAATATGAAGTGTCCCGTAACAAAAATACAACCGTAATAGCGTGGGTTGACGGGATTCAAACTGAACATAATGCCTTCATTATCGAAAACAAGAAGGGTTTAGGCTACACTTACGTTGTAAACACGCGTAACCCCAATTCTCTGCCGGATGGCGTTTTAACTGATGTCTTAACAGAGTTCATACATTTCCTCTGCACATACTACGTGAGACCTATGGTGTATGAGCCCTATCCTCAAAGCGAGTATTGGCTAAATCAGGGACAGGCTAACAGAGCCGTCTACCTGTCGCATGACAATTCCACAACCACTGAAACCCTTACATATTACATCAGGGCGTTGGATGCCAGCTTAAACATCAATGAAAACTACATACTCTTTGAGCAACTCCACAACGATTTCTATTGGATAACAGAAACAATTGTGGTTCCGGTTAAGGTGACGTTGCAACCAGACGAGGCTAAACTCTTTCTGCTACTCGAAAATAATGGTGAGCCTCAGGTGTTATCTTCTGACGCCATTTTATCTGCGACTCCAATCTTTGATGACCAGCGCTTGGAAGTTTTCCTTAACGGGGTTGAACAGGCAACAAATTTGACCAAGATTTATTGTGCAGACTTTAAGCGCCCCAGCTACATCCTTGGAACGCCCTTCAATCTGGCACAAAACTATAACGCAGGTAACAAAGTTTTGACGCTGTTTTCTGATTCGAACTTCACTGTTGGCTGGGATGACACGACTCCTGTCTCTGTTGTTTCGTCAAGCGTTCCTTTAGCTGATGTTTCATGGAATTCGACACGTGGGACTTTAACCGTTTCCGCAAACGGCTCTGTTGGACAAAATGCGTCAATACATGTGCAGAAGGGAGGAGCCGAGCCCTATTACTTCACGGTTGATGGAAGCGAGAAGTCAACATGGAGCTATAATGCCTCAACTGGAGTTACGTCCGCCAACTTTTTGCTTACAGCCAAACCTGCTGAACTTGTATTTGGCTTCAAACAGATCGAGTTGGACCAGGTGTTTGTTAGTGGTGAGAGGGTTGACGTCGGCAGTGTGCAGACTGTTGGTTTTCATTTGGAGTGGATGTGCAACCGTTCTGATGTGAAAGGCGCAACCGTTGAAGTTAATGGCGCCGAATATTTGACCAACAAAACAGGGTGGGCAACTCTTGATGTCGGATACGACGCTGTTGGCAAAATTGCATGGAACATCACGGGAATAGAATATGGTGACATAACTGATTACGCAAAATCTGTTGCTGAACCCTCAATCATCTGGGACAGAGTCAACGTTACGGACCGCATAGTAATCGACGAGGTTGTTCAGGCGAACACAGCAAAGACTCTGTGGCTGACAGCCGAGTATGAATACGATTCCGTAGTCTTTGACAACACGGGAGGAACAATTTTCCTTAATGATGAGCCTATGACATGGTCAAGCCAAAACTCAAGATGGGAGTACACTGCAACAGCGAACATCATTGGTCCCCAAGTGTATACGGCTACAGCAGTTGATGATGAACGTTATGGGCTTACTGCTGTCCACAGTCAAGATATGGATATAGACGTGATTTGGGATGAAATTAAAATCGTTGAAACAGAGTTTGAGACGAACTTGTTGGGAGTAACTAGCGCCATGGTTCACGTCACCTATGATTACACCAACGATCCAGTTGTCGATGCCGATGTTGAAGTGAACGGGAATGCATGCACCCAAACCGAAGACGGCATATACATGTGTGAACTGAACGATTGGGGGCTGCTCCAGAACTTCGTTGTTGAAGTGGATTACCCTGACTTTGAGCAAACCACCAAAACCTCTTCGAATCTTCACGTCTCAAACACTCTATTGTACGTAGCTGTCGGAGCAGCAATAGTTTTGGTGACAGCATTTTTTGTGTTTAGGAGAAAGAGGAGCAGAAAGTGAGACGGAATCTTGGGGACGCGCCATCGAAACATAAGGCTTTTATCTTTTAAGTTGACGAAACAGTGGATGGGTAGAGTGAAAAGAGTGGATTGGAAAATTATTCTTTTGACAGCGGTCGCTGCTTTTATAGGAGCCATTGGGCAGCTGGAATTTAAGCGAGGGGCAGACAACCTCCAGTGGGACATCAAGATGCTGCTCACAAATTACGACCTGATAATCGCTGTCTCAGTTTATGCTTTCTCTACTGTCCTCTACGTTTATGCCCTAAGCAAGGGGAGCCTGTCTATACTCTATCCGGTAATTGCTACTTCCTACATCTGGACCATGATATTCTCCAAAATATTTCTCAAGGAACAGGTGGGATTAACCAGCTGGGCAGGAGTATTCTTCATTCTTTTGGGAGTCGCACTTATCGCAACACAAGCAGGTAGATAACCGTTGATTGTGATAACGGTTCCAGCCTGCAACGAATCCAAAAACCTGAGAAATTGCATAGAAACGCTTCTGAAAGAAACCTCTCAGCTGGGAGAGGACTTCCGCATTTTAATAGCTGAGGACGGAAGCACAGACGGAACTGATGTTATCGCCCAACAGCTGGAACACACACACCCACAGGTCACTCACCTTCATTCGCCCCATAAACTGGGAAAAGGATTAGCATTAAAGCAGGCCTTTAACGCCGTAGATGCTGACATCTACGCTTTTATTGACTGCGACCTGGCAACAGACATGAAATTTTTTCCACAGTTAATCAATTCTATAAGAGAAGGAAATGATTTGGCGTTGGGCTCAAGATACATGAAGGGCGCTGAGGCTGACCGCGCCATTGTACGTGACCTTCCCTCAAGAGTTTACAACAGCCTCATCCGACTGCTGTTCAAGGACAGGGTGCTTGACCATCAAATCGGCTTTAAGGCGTTTTCTAATCGGCTAATCAAAGATGTTCTAAACGAATGCAGTAGCACTGGCTGGTTTTGGGACACAGAAATCATCATCCGCAGCATAAACAACAACTACAAGATTGCTGAGTTTCCAGTCGAATGGAAAGAAATGAAAAAGGATACAAGCTCTCTGAGGATGGTTACGGCTGTTGCCCTGCAAAACGTGCGCGGAATCATTGAATTGAAGAAGATTCTCTCAGAATGAGCCGAGTTCAGTATCTGTTAATCGGTTCCATCAAATGCTGTGAACACAAAAATTTAATATTAACTTGGCAGAGTTAGACAGAACAACCATAGGACGGGTTAATGCTTGGCTTCTGCTCTATCTAAGATTGCTTCGCGGTTCGATAGATGGCGTTTAGCGTTTCTTGTTTTTCTTGTAGTTTATGCTGCTCTCATGTTACTTTATCTGGATTATGCTCCTGTTCGCTGGGACGAGACACCGCACCTCTATGGCGGACTGCTGCTGAGCCGTGGACAGTTCGACGATTTTCTGCGAGAAAACGCTTTCTATCCCCCATTGTTCGATGTCACGACGGCTCTCTTCTTTAAGGTAATGGGGATAAGCCTGCTCTCAGCCCGATTAGTGGCAGTCACCT
>CAZJLG010000147.1:0-4279 GCA_964546665.1 uncultured Candidatus Bathyarchaeia archaeon | reverse complement strand
TGGGGATAACTTTTGTTTACAGACGTAAACTGAAGAAACAGAGACGGTCAAATGCAGTCTAAAAAACGGTTTCTTTCAAGCGCAGTTCTCTTTGTTTCAGTCACTTTGCTTCTTGCTGGCTCTGTTGGAGCATCTTCTGAAATGTGGAGCAAAACATATGGAGGACCAAAATCTGAAACAGCCACTTCGTTGACTGAAACATCTGATGGAGGATTTGTCCTGTCTGGTGGTTCATTGTTGGTTAAGACTGATGCAAATGGAGTTATGGAATGGAACCAAACATATCCTGTGCCAACTGGTTCTTTAATTGAAACTGCTGACGGAGGATACGGCATAGCTGGCGGCGGATCGTTAGCTAAGCTTGACCTTTATGGAAATTTAGAATGGAACCAAACTTACAGCGGCGGTTCAGCTAATTCATTAATCGAGACGTCCGATGGAGGATATGCCCTAGCAGGGACATCGGACTCTTTAGATAGTAATGGAACAACCGATTTTTGGTTAGTGAAGACTGATTCAAATGGAGTTATGGAGTGGAACCAGACATATGGAGGAGCAGAGGTTGAACGTGCTTATTCGTTGGTTGAGACTTCTGATGAGGGTTTTGCTTTAGCGGGGGAAAGAATAGTGTCTTTAGGTGATGGCTATCGTGCTTGGCGTTTTTGGTTAGTCAGAACTGATGAAGATGGAAATATGTTGTGGAACCAAACCTATGGTAATGCTAACGATGGAGCCCGTTCATTAGTTAGAACATCTGATGGAGGATACGCTTTAGCTGGATTCACCTATATTTGGGATCCGGCAAATCTAGGTGTTGGAAATTATGATTTTTTGTTAGTAAAAACTGACTCAAATGGGGTTATGGAGTGGAATCAGACATACGCAAGAACAGATGTGGACAAAGCTTACTCTTTGATTGAAACATCTGATGGAGGATACGCCCTAACTGGAGAATCCTATTCTGCTGTAACAGTTGATGAAGAAATTGAACATGATTGTTGGTTAGTCAAAACTGACAGAGATGGAAATGTAGAATGGAATCAGACATACGGAGAACCAAATGAAGAAGCTGCTTATGCGCTGATTGAAACGTCGGATGGAGGATACGCCCTAGCAGGTTCCACTCAATCTTATGGCGCAGGCAACACTGATTTTTTATTAATCAAAACCGACGAATATGGCATCCCAGAGTTTCCCTCATGGATTATTCTGCCATTGATTTTAACTCTCACACTATTTTCCGTAGTTGCTAAAAGAAAGCTATGCGCGCGCATTAGAAATCACTGAATTTTATTAAAAATTTTTAGCTAAACGTCAAGCCACATTTTATCATAGCAACTGACGCACATTGTTTCAGTTTTGGTTCTGGAACGTGTTGTGTGGCTGTAAAACTCTTCCCCCATTTTGATTTCCTTACCACATATACGGCATTGAACAAAATGACTTTTTGAGTAACGCCCACGGTTTGACCTGCAACACTTAAAATAGGTCATGAACCAATCACATTATAAATTAAACAAAAATTCAATTTCAAGGTCGTGGTCACAGTAAAAATTATAACTCTTTTTGTAACCTACAAGTTAATCATAGTCTCCTAATAGAAGTAGATTGTTGAAAAAATGGTTTTTTCTGAAATTCAGCAGCACAACACAAAAATGTCGCATTCAGTTCACACAAACAAGCTAAAACATTGTTGAAAACAGTCTTATTTCCAAAAAACCTACAGAAGAACACAGAAGTTACTAGGCTAACAGCCTCTGTAGCACATCCGATTGTCTGTTTGGGTGTTTTATGGAAAAACATATTACTAAAAACTTTGACATCATAGTGAACTAAAATGACCAACCGATTTCTTTCAGCCATTATTCTTGTTATTTTGATTATCTTCTCAGTTGCGCCCCTTGTTGAAGCATCTCCCGCCATGTGGAGCCAGACTTATGGAGGGTCAAAATACAACGATTCCAACTCCTTAATTGAGACATCCGACGGAGGATACGCAATGGCTGGCTTCACTGATTCCTTTGGCGCAGGCAACAACGACTTCTGGCTAGTAAAAACAGATGCAACAGGAACACAGGAATGGAACCAAACATACGGCGGAACAGGCAACGATTATGCCTATTCTGTGGTTGAGACACCTGACGGAGGATACGCCATAGCTGGCTTCACCGATTCCTTTGGCGCAGGCAACAACGACTTCTGGCTAATAAAAACAGATGCAACAGGAACACAGGAATGGAACCAAACATATGGCGGAACAGGATACGATGTGTGTTTCGCGTTGATTCAAACCTCCGACGGAGGATACGCATTAACTGGCTTCACTGACTCCTTCAGTACTGGCGGTTACGATTTTTGGCTGGTGAAAACTGATGAGAATGGAAGCATGGAGTGGAGCAATGCATACGGAGAACTAGGCGACGACGTGGCATACTCAATAATTGAAACCTCTAACGGAGGATACGCATTAGCAGGCTACACAGACTTCTATACTGCTGGCGAAGATGATTTTTGCCTAATAAAAGTCGATGCATCAGGAAGTTTGACATGGAATGCAGTATATGGAGGAACAGGAGATGAACGCGCCAGCTCTGTGATTGAGGTGTCAACAGGAGGATATGCATTAGCAGGCTACACCAAATCCTTTGGCGCAGGCAATAACGACTTTTGGCTAATAAAAACCGACACGAGTGGAAACATACTTTGGAACCAAACATATGGCGGACCAAACTCTGAATATGCCAACTCCCTAGTAGAGGCAGACGGAGGATATGCATTAACTGGCGCCACCAACTCCTTCGGCGCCGGAGACAACGATTTTTGGCTAGTACAAACCGACACAGACGGAAACTTGGTTTGGGACCAAACATATGGCGGAACAGGATATGACGTAGCTAACTCGCTGGTTGAAACCTCAGACGGAGGATATGCATTAACTGGCCCTACAAGGTCCTTCGGTTCTGGACTGTCCGCCTTTTGGTTGGTTAAAACCGACGAAAATGGCGTTGTCCCAGAGTTTCCAGCATGGGCTGTTCTACCACTGTTCCTAGCCGTGAGTGTGGTGGTTGCAGCCTACAAGAGGATGCTAACTAAGAGGTCAAACAACTAGCCAAGCATATTAGGCTCCTAATAACAGAAGATTGTTGAAAAAATGGTTTTTCAGAAAATCCTAGAAGCCGCAGGTTCACTAACGTATTTTAAATATTGAAAGCTACGTTACTGTTCCATAACATACCAACAGAGTCTGAGAGCGGAACCAGCCATGGTCACATTAATTGACATCTTTATTCTCGCCGTGGTTCAGGGCTTAACCGAGTGGCTGCCCATATCCAGTTCAGGTCACCTGGTAATTACCCAAAAAGCTCTCGGATTGAACCTTCCCCTCATCTACAGCGCCATACTGCACGTCGGCACCCTAATAGTTGTTCTCACAGCTTTCCGAAAAGACGTCGCAGACATAATCAAAGCATTAGCTAAACGCGATTTCGAAACCCAAGAAGGAAAACTTGCACTCTTCATAGTGATTGGCAACGTGCCCATAGCCATAGTCGGCTTAGCCTTCCACGACACCATCGAAGCCCTCTTCTCCAGCCTCCCCGCCGTAGGAACAGCCCTCCTAATCACAGGCTGCATACTCTTCGTTTCCGAAAAACGAACAGGCAACAGAAAAATTGACACCCAAGACTCACTTCTTGTAGGACTAGCTCAAGCCCTCGCCATAATCCCCGGCATATCCAGAAGCGGCGTAACAGTGGCAACAGGACTACTACGAAAGATAGACAAAGCAAAAGCCTTCAGGTTCTCGTTCCTGTTATCTGCACCCGCCATACTAGGCGCAACAATCATAGAAGCAAAAGACCTGACAACACCAAACATGGACCTGGCTCCACTGCTTCTCGGAGCAACAATCTCCATGATAGTAGGCTACGCCTCATTAAAGCTTCTCCAGAAGATAGTCATGAACCAAAAACTCCACCTCTTCGCCTACTACTGCTGGGCAGCTGGACTAGCCATAATTCTCTTCATCCTCTTTCATTAAAATGTCCCCAAAAAACTAAGGAAAGTTCTTAAGCCTGCCTGAGCTGTCAACAATAAAGACTAACCTATTTAAGCCATGTAGTCTCTATGAAAAAGGAATGTAGAGGTGCTAGAGTCGTGGGCAAAAGAAAGGTCAAAAGCGAAGACTATAACGCCATCAAAGTGCCAGCCGGTAACGACATAATCGGCATAGCCAAAACAATGCTTGGCTTCGACCGAATTCTAGTAAGCTGCCAAGACG
>CAZJLG010000146.1:0-4303 GCA_964546665.1 uncultured Candidatus Bathyarchaeia archaeon | reverse complement strand
ATCGTTTTGGGTGCGGGCGTCTTCAGGATTGGCTCCAGCGTAGAGTTTGACTGGTGCGGAGTCAACACTATCTGGGCGCTCAAAAAGAATGGCATCGAAGAGGCTATAATGGTCAACTATAACCCTGAAACGGTTTCGACAGACTATGACATGAGCGACAAACTCTACTTCGAGGAACTCACCCTAGAAAGAATCTTGGACATCTACGACAAGGAGCAGCCCTTCGGCGTCATAGCCAGCGTGGGCGGACAAATACCCAACAACTTGGCGCTTAAGCTGTCCCATCAGGGAGTTGACCTGCTGGGCACATCAGGCGAAAGCATCGACCAAGCAGAAGACAGAGCAAAATTCAGTGCCCTTCTTGACCAGCTTGGAATTCCTCAGCCAGAATGGAGGGACCTAACAAGAACCAGCGACATCAAAAAGTTCGCCATGAAGGTCGGGTATCCAGTTCTTATTCGTCCCAGCTACGTGCTGTCAGGCTCAGCCATGAGAGTCGCCTACACCGAAGCTGAACTAGAAGATTACCTCAAGTTGGCAGCAAAGGTTTCACGGGAGCATCCTGCCGTAATCTCCAAGTTCATCGAGAACGCGAAAGAGGTTGAGGTTGACGGAGTCTACGACGGCGAAGACAACATCATAGGCGCCATAATCGAGCATGTGGAGAACGCTGGGGTTCACAGCGGCGACGCAACCATGGGAATTCCCTCCTTGACGTTGGACAGCGACGTGCTGCGGACTGTTCAGGATTACACTCACAAGATAGTTGAAGCCCTTGAAATCAGGGGACCCTACAACATCCAGTACCTCGTTAAGGATGGAGTAACCTACGTCATAGAATGCAACCTCCGCGCCTCACGCTCCATGCCCTACGTCAGCAAAACCCGCGGAGTCAACATGATAGAACTTGCCACCTTGGCCATGCTGGGCAAAAAATTCAGGGACTCCGGCTTCACGGAGCTGCCCCCCATCACTCACTATGGTGTGAAGGTTCCTCAGTTCAGTTTTATGCGTTTAAGCGGAGCCGATCCCGTGCTGGGCGTTGAGATGCTGAGCACCGGAGAAGTAGCGTGCTTGGGCGAAAACTTTCAGGATGCCCTGTCTAAGGCTATGCAGTCTGCCGAGTTCAAGATGCCTCCTGAAGGCGGGTCAGTGCTGATAACTGTTGGCGGAAAAAAGCTGAAGCAGCAGGTTGTGCCTATTGGACGGGCGCTGAGGAAGCTGGGCTTCAAAATCTACGCCACAAAAAATACTGCTGAGGCGCTGCGGAACGAGGAAGTAAACAACGTTTCTGTTTTGCATAAGGTCAGAGAGGTGGGGCAGACTCCCAACATTGTGGATTATCTGCAGGAAGGCAAAATCGACTTGGTCATCAACATACCCATGCCCAATCATCTGGTCACCTTCTCGGAGGTTCTGAAGGACGAATATACTATCCGCAGATTAGCCATCGAATTCAACATCCCAGTTGTAACAAATCTTCAGCTGGCGTCAGCGTTAACTAAGCTGCTGGAGCAACGGGAAGCAAACAAGTTTGACATCCGCTCCCTAAACGAGTACATGGATAGCCTGCCGCGGAAGTTCTGGTAAACAAAAAAGAGTGGAGTTTTATTCCTTCTTCTTTCTTAGGCTGAAACTTTTGAATTTCAGTTTTGCTGTCAAGATTTTTTCTGTGCCGAAGAGTCTAGCTGCCACGTAAAGAACTATGATAGTGAAGATTGCCATGTAGATGATTCCGCCGATTGCGCCTACGTAGTTTCCAGTGAAGGCCACGTTGGCTGCCAGCATCGGATACGTGAATGGTATGGCAAGCAGGATGAGTGAAATCGGGAAGGGCAGAGCGTTGATGTCTGTGAAGATTGCGAAGACCATCGGAACCACGAACAGCATGGAGAGTGGACCCACCAGAGCTTGGGCGCCTCTGACGTCTTCGGCGAAAACAGATAACGAAATCGCCAGCGCCAGGGCTGCAAGCAGTGCCATAAACAATGAGACTCCGAGAACTGTGTATGAGGCAAGTGACGGCGCCAATCCTATGGCTGCAAGGTCTACGCTTTCTGTTGGCGCAAATCCCATAAACGAATTCATGTAGTAGCTGAAGCCGATAAGGTATGCTACGGCTCCGACAAGAGCCACAATTATTGAGCCAGTGAGTTTGCCTGCCAGAATCATTGTGCGGTTAATTGGCAAAGTCAGCAGTGTTTCTAGTGTTTTTTCTTCCTTTTCTGATGCCACTGCTGTAGCTGCAAGCTGCATAGCAAAGACGAGCAACATTATCATTCCTACAGGCATTATTGTAGATTGAGACATCATTAAGCTGAAGAGAACGTCGGGGCTAACGTCTGCGCCTTTTCCTTTAACTATCGATTTATCCTCCAAGTGCAATGGATTCAGAATCTGTGCTGCGTTAGCTTCAGGGAATCCCTGTTTGATTCTCTGATCAAGAATTATCTGCTCAAAACTACTCAGCAACGCCTTTACTGTAGATGAGCGTGTAGCTTCGATTATGCCACTTCCCTTGAAGGGTGTATAGACCGTTATGTCTCCGGTTTTGTCTTCAGTTATGTTTTGGCTGAACCCTGACGGGATAATTATGAGGCTGGTGAGGTCCGAGTCTTGAACCTGAACCAGCGCCTCAGCTAAAGGCACATTGTCAAGACGTGTTACCGAAAAATTGTATGCTGCCAGATAGGCTTCAAGGCTTTGTGCGACTGAACCTTGGTCTTGGTCAATCAATGCGACAGAGGTTTTTCCTATGCTCTGTCCTGCTGTTTCCACGGATGTTTGAATGGCAAAGCCCATCAAAGGAAACATCACTAGGGGAATGATTATCATAGGAAGGAGAACCTTTGGGTCTCTAACGAGTTCCTTAATTTCCTTTAATATAATATTCATTAAACCTTTAAGCAAAGCCAACCACCTTCCCGAACACTTCTTCAAGGTTACGCGCATTGAATTTTTCTTCAAGCTCCGCAGGGGAACCCTGAGCAACAATTTTGCCTTTATTCACCAGCGCCACTCGGTCGCAGAGATACTCCACTTCCAGCATGTTGTGGCTTGAAAGAAGCACAGTCACGTCATGCTCTTTCGTGTAACGTTTTATGATTGTTCGAATATGCACCGAGTGAAGCACATCCAAGCCGCTGTTAGGTTCGTCCAGTATTGCCAGCTTAGGCTTCGTCATTAGTGCTCTGGCAACCAGAAGTCGCCGTTTCATTCCTTTGCTGTAGCCCTTCACTTTGTCTTTGAGGCGGTCTCCTAGACCAGAAATTTCAGAAGCCACATCAACCAATTTTTTTACTGCTGCCTTGTCGTCAGTCATGAAGTTTGCCATAAAGTTGAGGTACTCTAATCCTGTGAGGTTCTTGTATGCTCCAGCCTCTTCAGGAAGATAACTGATTAGGGTGCGTACCTCTGCAGCGTCTTTTACTACGTCCCGACCAAAAATTGTTACAGTGCCTGAAGTGGGCAAAAGCAGAGTGGATGTGATTCTGAGGGTGGTTGTTTTTCCTGCCCCATTCAGTCCGATTAAGCCGAAGATTTCGCCCTTCTTAATCGTGAAGCTTAAGCCGTCAAGGGCTCTGACCGACCCGAAATCCTTCACAAGGTCCTTTGCTTCAACCGCCACGCTCACAGAAACGTCCCCCAGTATTTTGGTAGCATTTAGAGGAGCATCTTCAATAAATCTGCTTTGGTTACGATGCCGACAACCGTTCCCTTCTTAGAAATCAGAACCGCAGAGTAAACCTGCAATAAACTAGAAATCAGCGGCAACGGAGCATCCTCTCCGACCAGAGGAAAAGCTTCCTCCATAACCTCACCCACGGAACGCCGGGATATCTGGTTCAGGTCCTTGCCTGCCGAAACCTTCCCTATGATAGTCTTCTCTGAGATGCTTCCAACAGGATGCTCTCCATCAAAGACTGGAAGCTGAGAATAGCCATAATTCGCCATAGTCTGAACCGCCTCTGACACGGGAGCACTCTTTTGAACCCCAATAACCTTGCTGTGAAGCACCTCCTCAGCGCGAACCTCTGTTTCTGTTTGCAGCCGCTCCAGCGCATCAAATATTGCCTTAACTTTCGTGTATGAGGGATCGATTTTGTGGGATTCCAGTTTTGCGATTAAGGACTGGCTTACCCCCGCTAGCCTCGCAAGCTTCTGCTGGGTTAGCCCCAAAATTTTTCGTTTCTTGGCAACTTCTTCAAGTGAAGGTAGCATGTTATGAATGCTGGAGCGCGGATTTATATTCTTTTTGGAATAAAAATTTCAGTAAAATATTAAAATGGTAATGCTGTTTGCT
>CAZJLG010000145.1:0-4321 GCA_964546665.1 uncultured Candidatus Bathyarchaeia archaeon | reverse complement strand
CCACATATCTAGCTGCGGGAATTCATATGGTATATGTTGACATGTATGGTCCAGACATCTATGCAGCAACCGTCAACCCCACAACGCTTGCCGAAATTCTACTTTACCAAGAATCTGACAAACCCTTCAGTACACTGAACGACATCACATTGCCAACATCCTACACTTTCGACGAGTTCGAACGCCCAAACATCGTAATTGAATTCACCGAAATAGAACGAGAAATAATGCTGGACCAGAAGGGAAGCATCTATGTTACCAACCATTACATCATAAAAAACGCTGGATACTGGATAAGCAACATTCAAATTGGTTTCCCAGAAGATGCCTATGACTTTGCTGTGCGGGATGAAATGGGAGAACTTGGAACGTCAACGACTAACAATGTGATGAATGTGACTCTTAGAACCACTGTGGACACAAATGAAACCATAAGACTTCATGTGGATTACCAGATTCCGTGGAGCAGCCACATCACCCAAAGCAACGGAGTTGACTACAGCCTAGAGTTCACGTTCTATGAGCAGTTTAATTCAACGCTAGGAACGTTGAATGTTGACATAGTTCTGCCTAAAGGCGCTAAATTCCAGTCCTCCGCTCCGGAGCCCATCAGCGTCAAAGAAAACAACGTTCAAGACACCATGACCTTCAGTTTCTCTGATGTTACGCCTTCTGACGACCTAAGCTTCACAATCGACTACAAATATGATGTATTCTGGGGCTCCTTCTACCCAACCATATGGATGGGCATCATAGCTGTTGCCGCAGTGGTGCTGTTCTTCTTCTGGGGCACACCAAAAACAATGTCTGTTCCAACAATCAAGGTTCCAACGAAAGAACTCAAATGCTTCATTGATTCATATGAAGAAAAAGCATCGATTCGTTCAGAACTTGAATCCCTGGAAGAGCGGCTGCAGAAGGGAAAAATCCCCAGACGCAGATACAAAGTCAGAAAGAAAATGCTGGACTCACGCCTAGCCGCAGTTTCCAGAAACGTCTGCACCATTAGCGATGAGCTACGGTCTTCCGGCTCCAAATACGTAAACATGATAAGACAGATCGAAGTTGCTGAAGCAAAACTTGAAGGAGCAGAAAGAGACATAGAACACGTAAAGACAAGATACAGACGCGGAGAAGTCTCTAAAGGCGCGTACGGAAAGCTTATGGAAGAGTACAAGAACAGAATCGAAGAGGCTGAGGCAACAATTGACGGAGTTCTCCTGAGGCTCCGTGAATAGTCTCCTTTTTTTACAAAACGTTTTTATTCTATCGGTTAGTTTTGGTTAAAATCTAAAAGCGGAGTTGAGTAGATAATGGTTGAAATCAAAGTCGATGTTGAAAAATGCACTGGATGCGAAACATGCGTTGACACCTGTCCTGTTGGCGTTTACGAAATGAAAGACGGCAAATCCGTTGCAGTAAACATTGAGGACTGTCTCGTCTGTAGAGCATGCGAGATGGAGTGCCCAGAAGGCGCCATCGAAGTCATCGAGTAAACAAGGCACACAGTTTTTGGATATCCCATTTCGGGGAAACAACCAGATTTCCCCAACCTTTTCTCTAATTTTACGAAAAAACCATTTTTTCAACAATCATCTGCTATTAGGATACTAATAGGAACGCTTCAGGCGCAGTTTAGGGTTACTTCATTGTAAGATATAGCAGCACAGCTAAGGCAAAAGTTGTGAACAGGTCAGGCAGCATCGCGAAGGGTCCAAGACCGAAGGCCCAGTAACCAAAGAACTGCTGCAGCAGGGGATTGGCTGAAATGGCGTAAAGAAGCAGGGTCAGCGAGAAGAGTATAAGTCCGAGCGTGAATTCTGATTTTAGTTTTTTGTAGATGTTAACGTATGTTATCAACAGGAGCACAAGGAGTGTGGCGTTGATGGTGGAAAGCATTGTTTTGACTTTGTAGAACAGCTCAATGTCGCCTATTCTTTCAGAACGTATGGGGTGTGGGTCAAAGAGAGATGGTTGTGGGAAGGATGAATGCTGGGTGGCAACCAAGTCTGCAAGAATAGCCACCAGTGCCAAAATCAAAAAGAATAGCGAGATTTTCAGGTATTTGTTCATATGTAGCTTCACTCTTACTTCTTCCTTTTTTGTTTTTTCCACAATTTGTTCAGAATCTCCTCGAACACAGCATAATTTTCCTCCAATTCTACCGACAAGAAATATGTGGTACCATACCTGTCTCCGGCAGTGGTGATTATCCTGTTCTTCTGCAGAATCTGAAGATGATGCCTTATTGTCCGGTAATCCATTTCAAGGTTGTTCGCCAGCTGATTTGCGTTTTGCGGGTTTTCTCGTAGCGTTTCAATTATCTTGGCACGAGTTACGCCGCCTCTAGTTCCTGCAATAAGCCAGCCAAGCAAATATTTCAACGGGCGAACACGCATAGACATTCATACCGCTCCAAGGACCAGAGGAGAATAATGAAGATGATTTGAAGGCTATAATAAATCTCACTGTCCTTCTGACCTTTTATTGAGGTTACACCATCTACTTTTGGCGCATTAATGCCCAGTTTATGACTCAGGGAAATGGAAGCTGAAGAGGAAAACCTGAGATTGGAGCCTCTACGTGTATTCCTTCCGTGATACAAAATTCAACAGCGTACTTATGACAGAGAGCATAGCAGCTGACACTTCAGCGAATATCAAGGTGTCCGTGAACCCGTAGCCATACTGCTGAACGCATATGAAAGTGACGATCACTGAAACTAGGGGAAAAACTGTTCCCACCATCGAAAATATGAACCATTTCCGTTTCAACATGGCTGTTGCTCCTGCTAAACCAAATGCTGCAGCTATAATGCCGTCAGCTCCAAGAAGCATGAAACCGAGCGCAAACTCTGATGCCACAGAATAACTTAAGCCATAATAAGTCAGGTAGTAATCAATCGCTGCAGAGTACTGGTACACGCCTAGACATCCTAGGCCCGCAACAAAAGCGGCTGAAATCATAGTCAAAATGGCAGCCGCAAACACCAAATCGGTTCTTTTTTGTGGCACCTCAACTATGTCTTGTTCTGTTTCGTCTTCGGCTGTAAGAGATTTTCCACATTCTGGACAAACAGTGGCATCTTCATCTTCTAATTCATTACCGCAGTAGGGACAATTCAATAAACACTCAACCTTTTCAAAGCTGCTATATTCAATGGTTAGTAACCCCGTTCATTTTTATTGGTATTTAAATTTATTTCAAAATCAAGCTAACATAACCAAGCTTTTGAGCAGCAAACAAGCACTCGCAAATTCAATCTATTTCCATATGAGGCAGGGTAGTAAACAAATTTTGGCATAATTTTGAAAAACTCTTTTATGTCTCACAGGATTTTGACTCACTCTGGCACAGAACAGAGGGACGAAAAATGCGTATCTTCACAGTTCTTAACAACGGAAAATTGCCGAAGATAGAAGTCAGCCCAGATGATGCATTCTGTGCTGGTTGCACACAAATATATGATAGGAGGAAAAAGTTTTGATTTGTACATACGCAGGTGCGTCTCAAAGGCTACATAGATCATTCGTTGTTCTACTTCGAGACACCACATGGAAATGCGGAACAGTAGAGCGGCTTATCGTGAATTATTTGCGGCGGCAGATTAAACATTGCAGATATACTCATTTTTCGGTAAAGGAGATGCTGGAAAATTTTAAGGTAAAGAAAAGGCAGCAGCGGCGGTTCTTTGATGCTATAGAAAGGCTGGAAAAGCGCGGCATAATTAAAATAGTCTTCAAACCCTTTTCTTCACCCGAAGAAGTTAGTGCAATAAGTGTATAAGGAGGAGCAAAATTGGAGCCTTCTGAAAAACCAAAAAAGACAAACATTTCCTCGGTTCTTGCAGTTATTGTTGTCATAACCAGCCTAGTTGCCGGAGGAATGTTTGGGTATCTGATTTGCTATTCCAACACCTCAGGAGACATCGATGCCCTACAAAACCAGGTTACAGCACTTAAAGGGCAGCTAGCGCAAATCCAATCAACCGAAAATCTGAACCCATCCTCAAACGTTACAGTATATTCAGAGAATAACGTTTCAGTTTCCCAACTCTACGCGCAAGTTGCAGACTCGGTTGTCGTAATCCGCGGCATGATAGCACAATACGACATTTTTGGGCGCGCATACTACTCACAGGTTCAAGGCTCGGGCTTCATCTATGACTTAACAGGAGACTACGTAGTTGTCACAAATTATCATGTTGTCAGCGACACAACCAACATCACAGTGACTTTCTCAAACGGCAACGCCTACCCAGCAACGGTTCTCGGCTCAGACCCCTACGCAGAATTGGCAGTGCTTTCCGTGGACGCTCCAG
>CAZJLG010000144.1:0-4335 GCA_964546665.1 uncultured Candidatus Bathyarchaeia archaeon | reverse complement strand
ACAGAACCTAAAAACGGAATCTTTATATTTTCTGTCTCTAGTTGCATTGTCTATAACAGTGTGATATGAGGGATTTGGATGGCTGGTGAACGTTTTTGTTCAAGCAGAAAATCTGTCCTCAGTTTCCGAGGACACATACTCTAGATTTTATCTCGAAAAAATAAGACTTCTTAAACAAAGAATCGGAAAAACCCCGTTAGTGCACATCGATAACGTCAATGGCAACTCTATCTATGCAAAACTTGAATACTACAACCCCCTGAGCCACTCCGTCAAGGACCGCCCAGCAGTTTACATGCTGGAAGCTGCAATAAAACAGGGACTTGTAACATCAGAAAACTCCACTTTTGTTGAGGCTTCTTCTGGAAATCTTGGCATCGCCTATGGTAGAGCAGGCAAGTTTCTGGGACTCAAAACCTTGATTGTTATACCTAGTGTTGTTGGAGAAAAAACCTACAAAAGAATCAGGCAGACTGGAACGGCGGTGGAAAAGACTCCTGACGGCTACTGTCCACTGCGAAACGAGCGTGACGGGGCTATAGCAAAGGTCAAGGACATGTTTTTGGATGACCCAAACACGATTTGGCTGGACCAGTACAGCAACCAAAACAACCTCCAGGCGCACATCGAAGGGACAGGACCAGAAATCTGGCACCAGAGCCAAAAACGGGTAACAAGCATTGTTTTGGGTGTTGGCACAGGAGGCACAATGGTGGGCATCAGCCGTTATCTTAAGGCAGAGAACCCTGAAATCCAGAGTGTGGCGGTTCAGCCTCAAGAGAATCATCACATTCAGGGACTGCGAAACTTCAACGAATCTTTGGAGCCTGAGATTGTGCGAAGAAACAGGGACTCGATTGACGATTGGGCAAAAGTCGGCGACGAGGACGCTTTCGAGGCTACGGCGTACCTGTGGCGAAAAGGCTACCTTGTAGGAACCTCCTCGGGGCTCAACTACTTTGCCGCAAGAAAAATAGCAAAAGAAAACAAGGGCTCTACAGTGGTGACACTGTTTCCTGACACGTGCCTCAACTCCTTCAAATTAACTCAAAACTACATAACGGCAAAAAGCTTTTAGAACCCAAGAAGCTTCTTTACCATCAAGCTAGGGCTGGGACTATAATGAGCTGGGAAAAAACGCTAGACCATTATGGCGCAATCATTGAAGAACGCCTCAAAATGTTTCTGGACGAAGCCGTGAAAGAGGCATCAAACTATCACCCCTTCATCGAGAAGGTGTACTCTGACCTTGAAGAGTATGTGCTCCGGAAAGGCAAACGGTTGGCTTCCTGCAGCACACTCCTCACCTACAAGGGCTACAGCGGAAAGGTTGACGAAAAAATCTTAGACGTCTGCGTCGGAATCGAGATGTACCGCCACGCAATTCTGATCCACGACGACATGGTTGACATGGACAAGCAGAGACGAGGCGGAAGTACGCTGCACAAAAAATTCACGGACAGCTACAGCCCCTACAACATCCGATTCGGAGAAGCAACCGCTGTCTTCACAGGCAACGTGGCATACGCCCTTGGGGCACGCGCCATAATGAATTCTGGTTTTTCAGAACAGGCAGTTAACAGAGTAATGCTTCTTCTTTCTGAGGGTTTCCGCGCCGTTAATGAGAGCCAAATCCTTGACCTGTTTTTCGAGCAAAAGGACGTGGATGTTTACGAGTGGCGCGTTATGGCAAGCAAAAGAGCAGCTTCTCTCTTCAAGGTTACGCTGCTTGCTGGCGCGTTTCTGGGAGACGCCCCAGAGAAGGATGTTTCGCTTTTGGAGGAGGCAGCTGAGAACATGGGCTACTCCTTTGACATCCAAGACGACATCATCGACACCTTCGCCCACAAAGAAGAGTATGGTAGATCGCCATGCTTGGACATCTCAAAAAACAAGAAGCCTCTCCACGTGATTTATACTCTAAACTCAGCGGACCAGAAAAACTCTGAAGCTTTGAAATGCCTTCTAGGCAAGGAATTCCTCAGCTTCGGAGAAATAGATTTGATAAGAAAACTGCTCAGAGACAGTGGAGGACTAGACGCCGCAAAACAGGCATCAAGAAAACATGCAAAGCAGGCTAAAGCGCTCATGACCCAAACAAGCCTAACTGAGGACATTAAAGACTTCTTCAGCAGCTTCATCGGATACATAGAAGAAAGCCTAGACTGGTACAAATAGAAAACTGATCACGTCAGCCGCAGAACAATCAGCATTTCGTGAAATACACGATTTTGCGAATGTTTGCTGGTTTAGTTTGTGGTTTATGCTTTGGCTGGAATCTGGTTTTCCTTCTCTAGTGACGCTGAAAAACTCCAGAATGCCACTAAAGAGAAGAAAACGACATAAAGTACGAGCTTTATCGGCGCTTCCACAAGCATCTCTCTGGCTTCAAGAACCCAATCTGCCCACACGTTCCCTGCTTCTAGAGTCTCAAAGAGGTGAGCATCCCGTGCGTATTCGCCAATGTCTGGAATTGTGCTCCACAGTTGAAAAATCACTATAATTATGGAAACTATACTGATGGCGAACAGAAGCTTGTTTTGTATCTTCATTTTCTTTCCCTTCTCTGGCTTGTTGCTTGCTTGTGTTCCATATACTAGGGATGTGAATAAATAATTTGCGTGAAAACGCCAAATTCAAAAGCGACTAAATAAGATTTTTTAACAAAACATTAACCCCCCTCATCAAAAACACAACTATCCTGTTGAAAAACAGTTTTTCACACCTTTTTGCTAACATAAAAACAAATCACCAGACCCTATTAGTCTCCTAATAGCAGTAGATTGTTGAAAAATATCTTTTTTCTGAAATTCAGCAGCACAGCAAAAAGTTTCTGTCTCATGTTCACATTTTCATTATAATATCTGAAGGCGTCTTGCTGGACTATGTTAAAACTTTATATTTGTGGTTGTTTATTTTGAGGTTTAATCTGGTGTCGTGGATGAGCGGTGACCGCGAAATTCAAGGCTAATTCTAAACCTTTGTTAACTCAAAAATATAGCCCGCTCGAGCTTGAACATGAAGTTCGTGTTTTTTGGGAAAAAAATCAAATCCTAAAGAAACTGGAAGAAACCCGAGAAAAAAACAACAACCGAATGCTAGGCTACGTTGAAGGTCCCCCAACATTAAACGGGATTCCACATGTTGGTCATGCTCGAGGCAGGGTGATAAAAGATTTCCATTATCGAATGAAAACCATGCAGAACTTCTATGTTGCCTTCTGGGCTGGCTGGGACACCCAAGGCTTACCTGTTGAGCTGGAGGTAGAAAAAACTCTTGGCGCAAAAAACAAGAAGGAGCTGCTAGCACGGGTAGGCGAAGAACGCTTCGTTGAGGAATGCAAGAAAAGCATCATGAAATATCATCGGCTGTGGGTTGAAGCCGACACCATGCTGGGCATGTTCATAAATCAAGAGAAAGCCTACTACACTCATCAGGACAGGTATATTGAGCGGGAATGGCAGTATCTTAAGCGGGCTTGGGAACAGAATCTTCTGGGCGAAGGCTACTATGTCGTTGCCTACTGTCCCCACTGCCAGACATCCCTCAGCAACGCGGAGGTAGGTCTAGGATACAAAGAGGTTGAAGACCCATCTATCCACTTCAAGTTCAGAGTAAAGGGAACCGAAAATGAGTACTTTATTGTCTGGACAACCATGCCCTTCACGTTAGTCACGGACATGATTATAGGAGTCAACCCCAACGAAGAATACGCCAGAGTCAAAGTTGGCGATGAAGTGTGGATTCTGGCTAGAGCACGCGTCGAACCAATAATGGAAGAGCTGGAAATAGAAGACTACGAAGTTCTCAATGTTATGAAAGGAAAGGATTTGGTGGGCACAAAATATGAGTACCCCTTCAAGGACCTGATTCCCAAACAGGCAGAACTTGACGAATTGCCCCTGATCCACACAGTAGTGGATGAAGACTTCGTGGACGTCACCACAGCCACAGGCATAGTCCATCTGGCACCCGCAAACGGCGAAGACGACTTTTTAGCCTCCCAGAAACGCAAACTACCAATGTTTGCGCCCTTCAATGAACAGGCTTTGTTCACTGAGGATGCGGGCAAGTTTGCTGGTTTCTTTGTCAGAAAAACTGACAGCATGGTTATAGAGGAACTTGAAAACCGTGGATTGCTGCTTAAAATGAAACTCATAAAGCATGAGTATCCGACCTGCTGGAGATCCCACCATAAGCTGGTGTGGTTGGCTCGCAGAGAATACTTCATGTGGATAGACAAAATAAACGACAAAGTCATGAAAGCCGCACACACGGTCAAATACTTCTTTGACAGCCCAAAAAACAGGTTCCTTGCCTTCCTGAAAGAAGGAA
>CAZJLG010000143.1:0-4359 GCA_964546665.1 uncultured Candidatus Bathyarchaeia archaeon | reverse complement strand
TGCATATCAAAGATGGGCGCCAGAACAGGACTGCCCAAACTAGCAGACCTGAAAAACATCTAGAACCGTTTCTTCAAATATTCTATCATGGACTCGAAGACCTGCCTTCCGTCCCCATACTGTGGAACTGTCTCTGTTTTTGTCCAATCAGGAACCTGCCAACCATAAAACGCTCTTTCAGGATGAGGCATCAAACCAAACACTGTCCCTGCGGGATTGCAGATTCCAGCTATGTCATAGAAGGCTCCGTTGGGATTAACTGGATACTCTCCGTTTGCGGCTGCGCCGTCTCTGCTGCAGTATCTGAAAACAAGCTGGTCATTGTCAATCAGTTTTTGCAGATATCGGGTTTCTTTTTCTTTCGCGAACAGGAACCGTCCCTCACCATGCGCAACGGGTAAATGTAATACCCTGTTCTCTGGAATGTTTTTTGTGAAGATGCAGTTTCCATGGTTTTCGTGTTTCAGGTAGACCCATCTGCAGTTATAGCCAATTGGAATGTTGGTTGCCAAAGTTGCCTCTGGATACTCGCTGATTCCCTCAAAGGCAGGCAGTAATCCTGCTTCGACCAAAACTTGGAAGCCGTTACAGATTCCCAAGATCGGTCTCTCCTCCTCCACGAAGCATTCAAGGTCTTTCTTGAACTTTGTCATTGTTCCGGTTGCCCAGATGGCTCCAGCCCGCACATAGTCGCCGTACGAGAAGCCGCCCGGAAACACCAGAGCATTGTAGTCCATAAGATTGCACCTTTTCACTGCTTCGTTGAAGTGAAGCACCTCTGCCCTTGCGCCCAGCTCATCGAAGGCTCGCTTGGTTTCGGCGTCGCAGTTTGTTCCGCCGACCCTCATGACGCAGACACGAATTTCCTCAGCCTTCACCATGTCACGCTCCTAGTGTGCTTTTCCAGCGTCTCCTCAACTCCTCTAAATCTGCACGGATTGCCTGTTTGCCATCCAAGCCTGTGACGGATAGAACAGTAGCATTCTTGACTTTGCCAACCTCAGCGCAGACAGCACCCTTCATATGTGCCTCAAAGTCTGTCCTATGTTTCTCTGTTACTTCCACCAAGAATCTGCTGTTCGACTCCGAGAAAAGAACAAAATCGTTTCTGGACAGGTCTTCTGCTCTGGGAACTTTGCGTAGGTCCAGCTCTATTCCGTATCCGCTGCTGAAAGCCATCTCCGCTGCTGCAACAGCCAAGCCTCCCTCTGAGAGGTCGTGGCATGCCCGCAGGTAGCCTTTGTCGATGGCTTCTGTAATCAGGCTCATGGTCTGTTTTGCCTCTTCGATTCTCACTTTCGGAACCGTGTTCCCTAGAATGCCCATGTTCTGGTAGTAGTGGCTGCCTCCCAGCTCACGGTAAGTCTTGCCAACAAGGTAAAGGCTGTTTCCTGGCTCTTTCAGTTCCATGGACAACGTCTTCCGTATGTCCGGTATGACTCCGATTGCCGTGATTAGCAGCGTGGGCGTGACTGGTCCCATGGGCGACTCGTTGTAGAGGCTGTCTTTTCCTGAAATGAAGGGCGCCTGGAAGCCCTTAGCGAAGTCGTAGCATGCCCGGCATGCGCTTACCAACGAGCCGAGTCTGTCAGGCTTTTTTGGGTTTCCCCAGGTGAAGTTGTCGAGGAGGGCGATTCTTCTTCCGCCCACAGCAACATTGTTTCTTATTGCCTCGTCTATTGCTGAGGCTGCCATCCAGTAGGGGTCAACTTTTCCGTAGTTGACGTTCATTCCGCAGGAGATGACTACGCCCTTCCACGAGTCTGGTAGTGGTTTAAGCACTGCGGCGTCGTTTGGTCCGCCATACCTGCTCTGTAGAGGCTTCAGCGCCGTGTTTCCTTTGACTTCGTGGTCGTAGCTTCTTATCACTGATTCTTTGCTGGCGATGTTCGGCAAACTAAGCAGCTCAAAAAGTTTGTCTGTTAGGTTCTTTGGTTCTGGAAAGGTTGGTTCTTCCAGTTTTGGCGGCTGCCAGTCTGTGGCGCCCACAAATTTTGGGGGGTCAAAAACAAAGTCTAGGTCCAGTTCTGCGACTGTCTGTCCATTGTATGTTACTTTCAGGATTCCGTCGGTTGTGAATTTGCCTATGGGAGTTGCCTTAACGTCTTCGCCTTCAAAAATCTCTAAGGCTTTCTCAAGGTTCTTTTCTGGAACTGACAGCAGCATCCGTTCCTGCGATTCGGAGACATAGATTTCCCATGGCGTCAAGCCCTGATACTTTAACGGAATTTTTTCTAGGTAAACGTGAATTCCAAGGTTTGAGCGCTCCGCCATTTCTCCGGTTCCGCAGCTGATTCCGCCTCCGCCTATGTCAGTTATGGCTGAGCCCAGTCCTTCGTCCCGCAGCTTAACTATTGCCCGCTTAACCCGTTCTTCTTCTATGGGGTTTGCTATCTGTACTGCGGGTCTGGAAACTTCTTCGGATTCTTTGGTTAATTCTGCGGAAGCAAAAGTTACTCCATGGATTCCGTCTCTTCCGGTTTCTCCGCCCACCAGCAGTGCGATGTCTCCGGCTCGGGTGTCTTTCACGAACTTGTCTTTTGGGAGGATTCCTATGCAGCCGCAGTAGACTACCACGTTGCCGACGTAGCTTTCGTCGAAGTGGATGGCTCCGTTTACTGTGGGGATTCCCATGTTGTTTCCGTAGGCGCCTATCCCCGAGACTACGCCCCTGTAAACATATTTTGGGTGCTTGGTTCCCGCAGGCAACTTGTCATAATCGTAGTCTAGGGGACCAAAACAGAGCACGTCCGTGCAGGCTATGGGGTCAGCCCACACCGCCAATATGTCCCGTATGACGCCGCCTGTTCCTGTTGCTGCGCCTCCAAAGGGCTCAATGGCTGAAGGATGATTGTGTGTTTCGACTTTGGCTGCGATGGCATAGTTTTTGTCGAAGTCTATGATGCCTGCGTTGTCTTCGAAGACGGAGATACACCAGTCGGGGTCCAGTTCTTTGGTTGCTTTGGCGATGTAGGTTTTGAAGAGGCTGCTGATTGTGCCCTGTGGCGTGGTTATGTTGCCTTTGAAGGTTTTGTGGTAGCAGTGCTCAGACCATGTCTGTCCGATGGTTTGCAGTTCCACGTCTGTGGGGTTGCGGTTTTTTTTGGAGAAGTAGTTTTGGACCAGCTTCATTTCGGTTAGGTTCAGTCCGATTCCCAGTTCTGCGCTGATTTGGGTAAGCTGTTTGTCGTCGGCGTCTTTGAGGTTTATTTCCGTAAGTTCGAAGGGCACGTCTTTTTTGACGTAGCGGCTCATTTTGCTTCCTCTATTGTGTAGCTGTAGTTGTCTTTGGTTGGGTTAGCAAGGAGCCTTCTACACATCTCCTCCACTGCCTCCTCAGCTTCTTGCATAGATTCTGCCTCAAAGAGCACAGTGTAGACCTTGCTTACGTTGACTTTTTCTGCGGAGAACTTGAGTTCCTTCAAGGATTGTGCAGTCATTTCTCCTTCCGGGTCTGAGTGTCCCGGCTTGAGGCTGACTTCGATTTTTGCGCGATACATCTTGGATTGTTAGTGAAAAAATCAAAATTTAAATGTTATCTACTTAAAAATTTAAACAAACAGTTAAACACGTCTACTTCAGTTCCAGTTTTTGGTTCTTGTAGCAGGCAACAATCTTTCCTGTATCTGTAACTTCTCCGATTTGCTCCGATTCAACGCCGCTTTTCTCAAAGACGTCAATTGCCTCGTCTGCGTCGGTTTTGTCTACCACAACGGCGAAGCCCCAGCCCATGTTGAAGGTTTTCAGCATCTCCTCATCCGTTATTGTTCCTCCAACCTCTGGCGCTGTCTGCTGTATGAGACTGAAGATTGGCTGCGGCTTAAAATTGGTGAACTCGAAGCCGATGCCCTGGGAGTACTTCATGAAACGGTCAAACTTGATGTACGCGTCTCCGGTCACGTGAATGGCACCCTTTACTGTGACAGCTTTGGCGGCATTCAAGAATGATTTGACATAAATTTTTGTGGGCTCTAATGCCTCATACACGACTTCTCTGTCGAATCCGTCTGGAATGTCGAAGGGCTCATATTTGCCACCCCATTCCTTGAAAAGAACCTTCCGTACAAGCGAGATTCCGTTGCTGTGAACTCCCGAGCTTCTTAAACCCACCACAACGTCGCCCGGCTTGATGTTTCGCCCAGAAACTATGTCTCTTTCATTTACTTCGCCTACGCTGGCGACAATCAGGTCAAAGCCTTTTCCCTCGGTCAGCCCCTTAATGATGGAGGCTACGTCTCCGATTTCGCCTCCCGGAACAGGACAATCCGACTCTTCTGCGCCCTGCACTATGCCCTTCAGCCACTCTTTAACCAAGTCGGGGTCGGAAACGTGAGCGTGAAAGTTGTCAACCAACGCTAG